>NZ_JBECOT010000024.1:0-62076 GCF_040104395.1 Pseudoalteromonas sp. BZA4 | reverse complement strand
TATGAAGTCGTTTCTAAGGTTGGTAACAATGACCTGATAATTGAGCTCAAAACCACTAAGCATGCGCAAAAGAATTTCCCCGATGTTCCCGAAGTTATTAAAGCAAGACTGGTTAGTAAAACCATAAAAGGTAAAAATTACCGAATATTAACCTCGATGGTAGATAGACTTCGTTTTCCAAGTAGCGAAATAGTTGATTTATACAGCCATCGCTGGGAAATAGAATTAGGGTATCGAGAAATAAAGCAAACAATGCTAGATAGCACATACCACCTTCGGAGTAAGCGCCCTGATATGGTCAGACAGGAGCTATGGGGGATCCTCCTCGCATACAATTTAATTCGAAGGTTGATGACCCTAGCAGCAAAAGCTGAAGGAATATGGCCTAACCAACTCAGTTTCTCAAGCTGCTCGATGGCAGTTATTCAATACTTTTCATCAATATCAATTATGAGCCCCGGTAATATTCCAATTCACTGGGAGCATCTGTTAGGTACGCTGAGACTATTTAAACTGCCACCAAGAAGAGAAGATAGGCGATACCCAAGAGCGATAAAGCCTAAGCCATCAAAGTACCCACATAAAAAAAGAAATGCCAGTCAGCTTAACTGACTGGCATTGACCAATTGGTGCCTTTTTTGTATTTGCTGTATTAACGACTTAGCTCACCGCGCAGGTTGTCTTGCATCAAGTGACGAATTGTTTCTACTTCTAGCTTTTGACTAAATAAGTAGTGTAACTTGGTCAAACAGGCTTCTAATGTCATATCGTAGCCACTGATCACACCACAATTTAATAAGGCATTACCGGTTGCATAACCGCCCATATTAACTTGGCCTTTTAAGCACTGCGTTAGATTAACAATTACCATACCGCGTTTACTTGCATCATTAAGAATATCTAAGAACGACGGATCTTGCGGGGCATTACCGACGCCAAAACTTAATAAAACAAGTGCTTTGATGTCGTCATTAACTAAACTTTTAACCACTTTTGGGCTGATCCCAGGGTAGAGATAAAGCACACCAATTGGCTGTGGTGTGATATTTGACACCTGTAGTTCGTTATCAACGTAAGGGCTTAGTTGCCCTTTGATCAGTTGAATATTAATTCCAGACAGTGCTAATGGTTCAAGGTTCGGTGATGCAAAGGCATCAAAGCCATCAGCATGGGCTTTTGTTGCACGGTTACCACGGAACAACTGGTTATTAAAAAACAGGCTTACTTCAGCAATAGGGTAATTAGCGGCTAAATACATAGCATTAAGTAAGTTTACTTGGCCATCAGAACGAAGTTGCGACAATGGAATTTGTGAGCCTGTCACAATTACAGGTTTTGTTAGGTTTTCGAACATGAAAGACAAAGCAGAAGCTGTGTAGGCCATAGTATCGGTACCATGCAAAACCACAAAACCATCATAGTCTTGGTATTTACTCTTAATATCGTCAGCAATTAATTGCCAGTGGGCAGGGGACATATCTGAAGAATCAATGAGCGGGCAATATTCGTGAATATCAAACAAAGGCATTTCATCACGATTAAACTCTGCATTATTGACCACTGTTTCGGTTAAAAAACCTTCTGCCGGAACATAGCCGCGGCTCGATTTTTTCATACCGATAGTACCACCCGTATAGGCGATATATATACGTTTACGTTTCATAAAAAAAGCCCAGTTAAATAACTGGGCTTAGTATACCTAAAATCGCTTAGCTAAGTAACTTATTGAATTACATTACACACTAAACAACGAGCGTAAACGCCTTGTGGATCGTTGTAATCTTTTAGGTTATCAATTTCACTACTTAACTGATTAATAAGGCTTTGTAAGTTGGCTTGTGTTGCTAGTACTGATTGTGATGAATCAGACTTAGCAAAGAAGTTCTTAACAGCCGCGGTGCCAAAGATATCTTGTAGCATTTGCTCTTGTGGTGTGAGCGATTGCTTGATGGTTTTAACATCATAATGATTAAGCTTAGCAAGCTCAGCTGCTGCCTTAATTGCATCATGCTTATCGCCAAGTTTATCAACTAAACCCAGCTCTTTTGCTTGAGTTGCAATCCATACACGGCCTTGGGCAATTTTATCAACTTGCTCAGGGGTCATGTTACGCGCTTCAGCCACTACATTTAAGAAACGTTTGTATGCATTTTCAACGCTCATTTGAATGATATCTGACATCTTCTCATCAAGTGGGCGTGCAATAGAGAAGCCAGCAAGGTCTGTTGTAGCAACGCCATCTGAGTAAATACCTAATTCAGCCATTGTATTTTCAAATGTCATGAAAGTACCGAATACACCGATTGAACCTGTAATTGTGCTAGGGGCTGCCCAAATTTCATTGGCTGCAGATGCAATCCAGTAACCACCAGATGCTGCCACTGAGCTCATTGAAGCGATAACCGGTTTACCCGCTGCTTTAAGAGCTAATACTTCAGCACGAATAACTTCAGAAGCAAACATACTACCACCACCTGAATCGATACGTAGTACTACGGCTTTCACTTTATCGTCAAGACGCGCTTTGCGAAGTAGGGCTGCTGTAGAGTCACCACCAATTTCACCTGCTTTACGCTCGCCATCAACAATAGTGCCTTTAGCAACAACAACAGCTACTTTTTCGGTGATTGGGTTATCGAACTCAACAGGCGGTTTTACCAGCGATAAATACTCACGGAAGCTTACTTGCTTAAAGGTTTTGCCTGTTTCTTCTGCACCAACTAACTCAATAAGCTGTTGGCGAATTTGTTGTGAGGTTTTTAAAGAATCAACCCACTGATTATTTAACGCGTACTGACCTGAGTTACCGTCAACTGCTTGCATTTTTGTAAGATAAACATCCATATCTTCATCGAAATTGCTTTCATCGAATGGACGGCTCGCAGCAACGTCAGTTTTATACTCGTTCCAAAGCGCAGTTAACCAAACGCTATTCGCTTCTTTTGCCGCATCTGACATGTCATTACGAATAAATGGCTCAACCGCTGACTTGTAAGTACCAACACGGAAAATATGTTGAGTTACTTTTAATTTTTCAAGCGCATCTTTGAAGTAAAGCGGGAACATACCGTAGCCTTCAATGCTTACACCACCATAAGGGTGCATAGACACTTCATTAGCGTGGGCTGCAATATAGTATTGAGCTTGTGTATAGTAATAGCCCGTTGCAATCACTTGCTTGCCTGCTTCTTTAAAGGCATCAATTGCTTTAGTTATTTGTTTTAGCTTATTGATGTGTGCACTTGGCATTTTTTGTAGGTCAAGAAGCATCACACTGATGCGATCATCTTTAGTTGCTTGGTTGATCACTTCAACAACATCATCAAGAAGAATTTCTGATGGTGCTTCATTACCCATAGTTGCATCGTTGATTGCTGCTTCTACAGGATCAACATACGTTTTTTCTTCAACAATAGGGCCATTTAAGTTTAGGCGTAGCACGGTTCCGTCTGCTACTTTTACTTGGTCTTCTTCACCAGTGATAGCAACAAAGAAGAGTATTACTAGTAATAGAAATAATATGTTTAGGACCAAACGGCGGGAAAAATTAATCCCGGTCCAAATGCCTTTAAATATCTTTGCTAGCAAAATAAATCCTTAATTCAGTACAGCTTAGTAGTGATCTCATCTTAGCTTAGAATAACTTTAAATTTAACTGTTAAATAGTAACAGAGTGTTTAAAACGACAATTTGCTACAGAATAATTACCGGTGAAAAGTTGATTATTCTATGTTATTGCCGCAGAATCTATTTCAAATAGAGGTTCGACCAGTTAACGGGGCACACAATGTTAGAACAAAAATTACAATTACCGCATACCGAACTTCGTAATCGTTTGGTTATGGGTTCAATGCATACCGGCTTAGAAGAAGGCTGGCATAACCGTAAACGCTTACGTGCATTCTACGAAGCACGTGCCAAAGGCGGCACGGGTTTAATCATTACAGGTGGTTATAGCCCAAATATTCGTGGCAAGCTATCTCCGTTCGCATCAACATTTAACTCATTTTATGATGTGATCAAACACAAAGCATATACTGATGCAGTGCATCAGCATGGCGGAAAAATTTGCTTACAATTATTGCATGCAGGTCGCTATGCGTATCATCCATTCAATCAAGCGCCAAGCTCAATTCAAGCACCTATTAATCCGTATAAACCTAAAGAAATGTCGTTAGGTTCAATCAAAAAAACCATCAAAGACTTTGCTAACTCAGCAAAAATGGCTGAAAAAGCGGGTTATGATGGTGTTGAAATCATGGGTTCTGAAGGTTATTTGATTAATGAATTCATGGCTAACCACACTAATAAAAGAACAGACAACTATGGCGGTAGTTTAGAAAACCGCATGCGCTTGGCTGTTGATATTGTTAAAGCTGTACGCGCTAAAGTAAGTCAAAAGTTCATTATTGTATTTCGTTTGTCTGTGATGGATTTAATTCCTAATGGATCAACACCTGATGAAGTAAAACAACAAGCCCTAGCACTTGAACAAGCTGGCGTTGATATCTTTAACACCGGTATTGGTTGGCACGAAGCTCGTGTACCAACCATTGCCAGTATGGTACCACCAGGAGCATTTAAAGAAGCATCAAAACGCTTGAAAGAAACGGTATCAGTGCCAGTTATCGCGGTTAACCGTATTAACACTCCAGAAATTGCCAATGGAATTTTAGAAGCAGGCGAGTCTGATTTAATTTCGATGGCACGTCCTTTATTAGCAGACCCAGAATTTTTCAATAAATACGTTAATAATAAGTCTGAGCAAATCAATATTTGTATTGGTTGTAATCAGGGCTGTTTAGACCATGTGTTTAAAAACAAACGTGCCACCTGTTTGGTTAACCCACAAGCGGCTTTTGAGTTAGATTACTGCCTTGAAAAAGCACCATCGTCTCGATTAGTACTGGTTGTGGGTGCTGGCCCTGCTGGCCTTGCTGCAAGTTGTTACTTAGCAGCGAAAGGTCACAAAGTGACTTTAATTGAACGTAAAGAACAAATGGGTGGCCAATTTAATTTAGCCATGCAAGTGCCGGGTAAAGAAGACTTTAACCATACCCTTAACTACTTTACTAATGAATTAAAGCGTTTAAATGTCGATTTACAGCTCGGTACTGAATTTACTGACAAGATGCTCAATCAATACGATGATGTGGTGTTTGCAACAGGCGTACGTCCGCGTGAAGCCAAAATAGAATGCAGTGATGGCAAACGCGTATTCGCTTATGATGAAGTAATTCGTGGTGAAGTAGAACTAGGCGATAAAATTGCGATTCTAGGTGCCGGTGGTATCGGTTTTGATATGGTTGCCTTTTTAAGTGAACACAAAGGCCAAACAATTGAGCAATTCAAAACTCAATGGGGTATTGAATGCGAAGCTGCGCCTGAAAAAGACAATCGTCAAATTTACATGCTTAAGCGAAGTGCAGGGCGTTTTGGTAGTGAACTTGGTAAAACAACGGGTTGGATCCACCGTCAAGTTGCCAAACAGCACGGTGTTAAACAAATCGCTGAGTGTCAATATCTAAGCTTTGATAAACAAGGTTTGAAGATAACGGTAAAAGGTGAAGAGCAAATCCTCGATGTTGATACCGTGATTGCTTGTATTGGTCAGGTGTCAAATACTGAAACGTTCGACAATCAAACCGAAAACGCTAAAGTACACGTTATTGGTGGCGCAAAACTAGCTGCCGCTATCGATGCTAAACGTGCAATTTTTGAAGCGTTACAAGTCGCTCGTAAAATTTAATTGAAAGTAAACTAGAAAACGTGCGGTCTATGTGATTAATCTATTTAGTCATGAGACCGCTATGTTGAACACCCACCTAATACCCCTTTACCAACACACCTTTAAGAAACTGCAGTTTTTAGATGGACTACCGAGTCTATTAATTCGCTTGATTTTAGCTCCAGTGATGATCATTGCCGGCTTTAATAAACTTGCTTTAAGCGGTGATGTTACTCACTTTTATCAATACTTTTTAGCATCTGAGGATATTGCTGATTGGTTTGGAAATAGTGACTGGGGTTTAGGTCTACCCATGCCCTCTGTATTAGCCTTTTTAGCTGCATGGACTGAGTTTTTAGGGGGGATCTTTATATTATTGGGTTTATTTACTCGTTTAACAGCAATCCCTTTAATGATCACCATGCTGGTTGCAGCGACAACAGTACATGCCAGTAATGGCTGGTTTGCTGTAACACCTACCGATGCCAGTACCAGCCCTGCGAGAGTGCTGAATTGGCTAGCAATACCAGGAAGTGAAGCCAGTTTAGTTAATTCCAATGAAGCCAGTGAGAGATTAGCTAAAATGCGTGAATTGTTAGAGACGCATGGTTATACAGAATACCTTTATGCGAAAGGGAAGCCTGTAATATTAAATAATGGTATTGAGTTTTCCGCAATATACTTTGTTATGCTCTTAAGTTTATTTTTTGCAGGTGGCGGTCGTTACGTCAGTTTAGATTATTGGTTAACTAGAAAAGCATCTAATAGCTTTATTGCTAATAAAGATAAATGATAAGCTTGGGTTTTCTGCCCCGATTATTAAGGGGTGTCGTACTTAAGCATTTACGGAATATTCATGGACGCTTTAACGCTATTACAAACTCGACAATCAGATCCTCGTCTTATTGCACCTGGACCAACTGCAGAACAACTTGAAATTATTAAGCGAGCGGCCATAAAAGTGCCTGATCATGGCTGTATTGCGCCTTGGCGGTTTATTGTCGTTGAAGGCGACGCACGTAATAAATTAGGCGATATCTACCATCAAGCCGCTGTTGCTGAAAACCAAGATGATAGAACCATTGAGCGCGCTAAAGATCTACCTCTACGCTCTCCTATGATGATCATTGCCATTGCTGATGTAACTGAAAACCCAAAAGTGCCACGTATTGAACAAGTACAAAGTGCAGGCTGCGCTGTACTTGCAATGCAACAAGCGGCATTTGCGCAAGGTTTAGGGGGCATTTGGCGTACAGGTTATTTTGCACAGAGCCCAGCTGTTAAAGCGGCACTAGGTTGTAAAGAACAAGATGAGATTGTTGGCTACTTATATCTGGGTACACCAGAAGTAGACATTAAAAAACCAATCAGACACAAGCCAGAGACGTTTTTTGAGAATTTATAAATATTAGGAACTTTTTTGCAGTTAAGCAGTCAGACACTATTAAGCTTACTTATGTTAGTTTTTTTAGATTTAGCTTAGCTGTAAGAAGCGCACGGATGCAAAAAACGAAATAATTCTTCTTCAGTGTGTTTTTTAATCGGTTGTTTTTTGTTAACGTATGGATAGTCTTAAAAAAATAACGATAAAGAAGACGAGAACGATGGGAAACTTATTTTTACGTGAAAAAGAAAATTGGTTCGCTTGGTCAATTTGGGGCTTAGTTGGCGCCGTGGTCACTTTTTTTGTTGCCATGTCTACGAAGCAACCTCATTACCTTGGCTTGTCTGCTGTAGTGGTATTACTCCTACTGACTTGGTGGATGCAAAGCACTAAACGTTTCGATTTCGGCCGCGCTTTTAAAATTTGTTGCTACGTTTTAACGATCACCTGCTTACCCGCTTTTGCATTAGTCATTATACCTAGCTATAACCTCAATAAAATTGACGTAATAGTGCAGGGTTCAGGCTTTGCAATTGTTAGTTTAATTGTTTGTTTAGTTTGCTCTTTAATCGCAAAGCGCCCTAAGCAGTACTATTAAAATTACTTTTTTAAAGTTTTTTACATTTAAGGCTTTACAACGAACGCAGTAAACACTATTATGCGCGCCGTACGGAGAGATGGCAGAGTGGTCGAATGCACCGGTCTTGAAAACCGGCAGGGGTTTGTAGCCCCTCTAGGGTTCAAATCCCTATCTCTCCACCATTATTTAGAAAAACCGCCTTTAGGGCGGTTTTTTGCTATCTGGAGATAAGTAATGTCAGCAAGCGAGTCTTCTTCTACACTAATGCGCATTGTTAAACATGTTCTGCTTTGGTGTATCTTTTCTTATTTTTATCACAGCGGGATCAATGTACTTGTAGCTATGGCCCATGATGCGCAGCCTGATTACGGGCTAATATCTTCAATCGCTTATGGTATTGGGTTTAATGTGTTAGTAGGGCACCTTATTGGCAAATACGACAAGCATTGGCCTGTCATTGCTGCATGTGTGATTTCGACTGTGGGTCTTATTGCCGTGCCTTTAGTTATGTTGGGCAAAGATGGTTTAATGAGCGGCTTTTTTATTGCTTCGATGATCGCTACATTACCGGTTGCGACATTTGTAATTGATAAAATAAAGCAGCGAATTAGTGCAAACACTGAGCAAACGCAGTAAAACTAGGCGATATTCGTTGTATTTTTATGTTAGTATGGGCACGTCTTTTAACTAAATAAACGTGAATTAAACATGTCAGATAATTTTACAACAGACGCTGAAAAAGCAAGTTACGGTATTGGTTTACAAATGGGTGAGCAATTAAAAGCGAATCCATTCGAAGGTTTAAACTTAAATTCTGTATTTGAAGGTATGAAAGACGCATACACTGGTAATGATTTCCAAGTTGAAATCCCAGCAATTCAAGCAGCTTTTGAGAAAATCAACGCTGAGATCCAAGCTCGTCGTGAAGAAGAAGCTAAAGTTCTTGCAGCTGAAGGTATTGCATTCTTAGAAGAAAATGCAAAACGTCCTGAAGTAACAGTAACTGAATCAGGCCTTCAATACGAAGTACTTACTGCAGGCGACGGTGAAAAACCAACTGCAGATTCAACAATCCGTGCACACTACCACGGTACACTAATCAACGGTACAGTATTTGATAGTTCATACGAGCGTGGTCAACCAGCTGAATTCCCAGTTGGCGGTGTAATCAAAGGTTGGACTGAAGCAGTGCAAATGATGGGTACTGGTTCTAAGTGGCGCTTATACGTACCACACGAACTTGCTTACGGTGAGCGCGGTGCTGGTGCAGCAATCGCTCCTTTCTCAACGCTAATCTTTGACGTTGAGCTATTAGAAATCATCTAATCGATTTCAAATAGACATAAAAAAACCTGCTTAAAGCAGGTTTTTTTATGTCTGAAACAAATAGCTAATTAGCTATTTGATTCAGCGTATTCTTTACACGCAGCAGTGTCTTCACATTCGCCATATAGGTAAAGAGAGTGGTTAGTCAGTTTAATACCATTCTCTTTTGCGATTTCTTCTTGACGACGTTCAATAGTATCGTCTTCAAACTCAACAACCTTACCACATTTTAGGCACACTAAGTGGTCATGGTGAGTGCTACCTGATAATTCAAATACTGACTTGCCGCCTTCGAAGTGGTGGCGAGATACAATACCAGCATCATCAAATTGGTTAAGAACACGGTAGACAGTTGCAAGACCAATCTCTTCGCCTTTGTCTAAAAGAATTTTATAGACATCTTCAGCGCTGATGTGTTGGTTGTCTGGAGATTGCAGAATCTCTAAAATTTTAATACGCGGCAGAGTTACTTTTAACCCTGCTTTTTTTAATTCCAAGTTGTGATCAGTCATTCAATCTGTCTCAATTTTATTTAGTTATACTAGGCATCAGCAAGATGCACACGACACATTAGCAACTATTAGAATAACGTGCCTAGTTACTAAGTGCAAAGAACAATTCGTCTATTTGCCGATTTTTCAAACAAAAATGAACTGGTTGTGCATCTTTACATCAGCTAGTAAATGCGAGTAATACTTGTTATTAATCAGCAAGTTCCGCTAAACACATTTCGTCATAAACCTGAGCACACCAGTCTTTAACACGCTTTTCAGTAAGCTCTGGTTGACGGTCTTCATCAATACCAAGGCCGACAAAGTTGCTGTCATCTACTAGTGCTTTTGAAGCTTCAAAGTCGTAGCCTTCAGTTGACCAATGACCCACTACGATTGCGCCACGCTCAGTTACGATATCGTTGATCATGCCCATTGCATCTAAGAAGTATTCTGCATAGTCTTCTTGGTCACCGCAGCCGAAAATAGCAACAAGTTTACCTTCGAAGTCAACTTCTTCTAATTCAGGGAAGAAATCATCCCAGTCACATTGAGCTTCACCGTAGTACCAAGTTGGAATACCGAATAACAATAAATCGAATTCAGCAATCTCTTCTTTAGAACTTTTTGCAATGTCGTGAACCGCTACAAGCTTTTTACCTAATTCTTTTTGAATCATTTTAGCTACGTGTTCAGTATTGCCTGTGTCACTTCCGAAAAAAATACCTACGCTTGACATGGATTTAAAACCTTCTATCTATCAATAGCCAATCTTTCTTGTAAAATTGTTTCAATCAACGCGCTACGGCTAATATTCTGCGCATCTGCCATATCGCTTAATGCTTGATATAACTGTGATGAAACCTTAAATTCTACACGCTTTAAACCACGTGCTTTATCTCGCTTTATTTGATTACGTTTATTTACTTTTAATTGCATATCGCGAGGTAGGGGATTTGTTTTCGGCCTACCTGGACGCTTTTCGTATTCAAATAAATCGGGTGTTGTTCTATCTGTTTCTGACTTTGCCATGTCTAGCCCACACCTGCGCCTTGCCAGAAGACTTGAATAAGTCCTTTCGCTATAAACCCAGAACAGCCTAAAAATAGCACTAACCAAACGATGTATCGGCCAAATCGTGGTACATCACCTTTTTTAAGGACGTCTTGAATTGCCATTCCAATAAAAAAGAAAATACCGGCTAAGCCAAAATACAACCCTAAGGTATCAAATTCGTTAATTAACTGACTGACCATCAACGTATAAACCTTTAAATTAAACGGCGCGTACTATAGCACACAAATTTGTAATAATTTAGTGCGCACGATCAAAAACAGCGAATTTTATCAGCCCAATTAATGAGCTAAAAAATCGCTGATTGCTTTATTTACAGCAAGTGGTTTTTGGGCATGTAGCCAGTGACCAGCACCATGAATAATTTTTGCTTTTGCATTAGGGAATAACGCCATAATAGCAGGGCGGTGTTCTGCTAAAATGTAGTCAGAATCATTACCTTTAATGAATAAAGTATCACATAAACAAGAATCATTTTCACTAACTTGTGCTAAAATATTTTCATATTGCTGGTATAAAACAGCTAAATTAAAGCGCCATTGATATTGACCTTCATCATTTTTAGCAAAGCTTTTTAATAAAAACTGACGCACACCCATTTCATCAATGTGTTTGGCAAGAATTTCATCAGCTGCTTTTCTATCACTGACATTCGATTGTGCAACTTCGTTAAGGCCTGCAAAAATAGCACTGTGCCTTGGGTTATTCGCAACAGGAGAAATATCTAACACTACAAGCTTATCAATAAGCTTTGGGTGATTAAGTGCTAATTGCATGGCCACTTTGCCACCCATTGAATGACCTATGATGTGCGCTTTACTAATATTTAGATGCTCAAGTAACTCACTGACATCTTTAGCCATAGCGTGATAATTCATGGTATCGCTATGGAATGATTTACCGTGGTTACGTAAATCAATATTCGTTACACGATAATTTTCAGCTAATGCTTTTGCGATAACATTGAGGTTTTCAAGTGAGCCAAACAAACCGTGGATCAATACAACGTCTGAACCTTGACCCATTTGTTGGTAGTTTAATAGCATTTTCAACTCCTAATTTTAATGGCAGTATTTTGCCTAGTGAAATTACAAAATGCAAAACATAGAGAATTGCTGCGAGCTTAGGTATAATCATTGAGAACTTTTAAAATGTGACCCGTAAAGACAGGAATAACATGAAAAAAATCGACATAGACGACGAGTTATATCAATACATTGCAAGTAACACGCAAAGTATTGGTGAAAGTGCATCAACCATTTTGCGTCGTTTATTAAACCTCTCTGATGGCGCCAATGCCCCAGTTGAAACAACTACTAAAACTGAACAAGAAACCCCAGTTGTTGAAGTGCAAGAACAAGCAGAACAAGAATCAAGCCCTGAACCAAGCGACGAAAATGTTGAAGATGCTGCACAAACTGTCACAGCATCGACACAAGTGAAAGGTAATGTGTTTAATGTATTAAACAAAGAAGAGCTGGCAATGCAAAAAGGTGTTGTTGGTCGATTCTTATTTATACTAGCTGCTTTATATAGAACGCATAAAAAAGATTTCGCTAACGTGCTTGAAATTAAAGGCCGTGACCGTGTTTATTTTGCCACTAGCAAAGAAGCACTACTGGAAAGCGGTAGCAGCATGAATCCAAAAAATATCACTGATACTGAGTATTGGGTGATGACAAATTCAAATACAACCAGAAAAAAAATGATGCTTCACGAAGTAGCACTGTGCTTAGGCTACAGCGCAGATGAAGCAGAAAAAATTCGTGATTACTTATAATCCATAAGGAAATAATATGGCGATTCATCCAGATGCAGGTAAACCTGCACCGCAATCAAGCTTAGTGAATGTACCAAAACTGATCTCGGCTTATTACTTAAATGAACCTGACCTAGAACAAAACCCAGAGCATTGTGTTGCTTTTGGTACGTCTGGCCATCGTGGTTGTTCGTTCGATGTAAAATTTAATGAATCGCATATTTTAGCGATCACTCAAGCAATTTGTGATTACCGTAAAGAAAACAATATTTTTGGTCCACTTTTCTTAGGTAAAGATACACATGCATTGAGTGAAGCGGCTTTTAACTCTGCTATTGAAGTACTTGTTGCAAACGAAGTGCAAGTCATTGCACAAGAAAATGACGATTACACGCCAACACCTGTAATCAGTCATGCTGTTGTTTGCCATAACAAAGAAAACCCAAATGAACTTGCTGATGGTATTGTGGTAACTCCTTCACATAATCCGCCAGAAGACGGTGGTTTTAAATATAACCCGCCAAATGGCGGCCCCTCAGATACTGATGTTACTAAGTGGATTGAAGACAGAGCGAATCAATTACTTTTAGAAGACTTAGTTGAAGTAGAGTTATTTCCATATGCTAAAGCATCACGTTCTGGTTTTATTAAGTACCAAGACTTAATTACCCCTTATGTTGATGACTTAGTTAATATCGTTAATCTAAAAGCAATTAGCGATGCGAAAATCAAAATTGGTGTGGATCCACTTGGTGGCTCTGGTATCAACTTTTGGCCAGTCATTGCAGAAAAATATAATTTAGACTTAACGGTCGTAAATGAGTCTGTTGATCCAACATTTTCGTTCATGCCTTTAGATAAAGACGGCAAAATCCGTATGGATTGTTCATCACCTTATGCAATGACAAACCTTATTGCATTAAAAGATGACTATGATATCGGTATTGGTAACGACCCTGACTATGACCGCCATGGTATTGTTACACCTGACGGCTTAATGAATCCAAATCACTTTTTAGCAGTTGCAATTGACTACTTATTAAATAACCGCGAATGGTCAAAAGACGTCGCAATTGGTAAAACGCTGGTATCAAGCGGCATGATTGATAAAGTAGTTGCACGTAATAACCGTGAAGTAAAAGAAGTACCGGTAGGCTTTAAATGGTTTGTTGAAGGCTTAAGCAAAGGTACCCTTGCTTTCGGTGGTGAAGAAAGTGCAGGGGCGTCATTCTTGCGCTTTGATGGAACAGTTTGGAACACTGATAAAGATGGTTTCATCTTAGGTCTTCTTGCTGCAGAGATTTTAGCCGTAACGGGTAAAACACCTTCACAGCTTTATAAAGAACTTGAACAAGAGTTCGGTGCGCCTATTTATAAACGTATTGATGCGCCAGCTAGTGCAGAACAAAAATCACGTTTAAAAGCGTTATCAGCTGATGATGTTACTGCAAGTACCTTAGCGGGTGATGCCATTACGCAAAAACTAACCCATGCCCCTGGTAATAACGCTGCTATCGGCGGTTTAAAAGTTGTTACTGAAAACGGTTGGTTTGCTGCACGTCCATCGGGCACTGAAGATATTTATAAAATTTACCTTGAATCATTCAAAGGTGAAGAACATCTAGCATTATTAGAAAAAGAAGCGAAAAAGCTGGTTGATTCAGTAATTAGCTAATTCCTTTTTTACCTATTAAAACGGCTGAGATTCTCAGCCGTTTTTGTATTCTACTCTCACGCACTTTTAGGATAGAACAATGAGCTATTCAACTCCTTCATATCTCGATGAATTAAAAAGTACCGGCGACTTTTTAACCCTGACTCGCAACAATGAATTTTCATTAGAACCTTGTGCATTTACTCTTGCCAATGGCACTGATGTCACAGTTCACGACACAGGTATCATTGAGTTTCAACCTGCACAGCAAGCAAACAAAGATATTGTACTTTCAAGTGCGGTACATGGTAACGAAACTGCGCCAATTGAAATTTGCGATCAATTAATCAAGTCAATCATTACAGAACAACTTAACTTGAAGCAGCGTGTACTGTTCATTTATGGTAATCCTAAATCTATTAATATCGGTAAGCGTTTTGTAGATGAAAACTTAAACCGTTTGTTTAATGGTCATCATACTGTAGAAGGCATTGCCTCTAACCCAGAGCGAGTTCGTGCAAAGCTGCTTGAAGACGTTGTTACTGATTTCTTTGCTAGAGGCAACCAGGGCAGTGAGCGTTTTCATTATGATCTTCACACAGCAATTCGTGGCTCTAAAAATGAAAAGTTCGCAGTGTATCCTTTCTTACATGGTAAACCGTGGAAAAAATCACAACTGCAATTTTTACTTAGCTGTGGCGTAAACACGGTACTAATGATGAAATCAGCGGCAACTACCTTTAGTTACTACTCGTCGTTTGTACATGGAGCTGACTCATTTACGGTAGAACTTGGCCAAGTAAAACCATTTGGCGAAAATGAGATGTCGCGATTTGAGAAAACCAAACAAACCTTAATTGCATTAATTAGTCAAGAATCTGTCGAATATAAAGAATTTAATGCAGATGATTTCGAGTTGTTTTCAGTATATAGAACAATAAACCGTACTTGCGAAGACTTTAGTTTTCCATTTGCTGATGATGTGGAAAATTTCACCGGTTTCGCAAAGGGCGAATTAATGGCAACTGATGGTCAGACCAGATATGAAGCGGAAGTAGACGGTGAAGCTATTATCTTCCCAAACGCTGATGTAGCCTTAGGTCAGCGCGCTTTGCTTACAGTTATTCCAATGCAAGTTGATAGTAACTTTATTTAAAATCTCTGCATTAACACCCATCTAAATTTAGTTAACTATATGACTATAAAGAATTTATCTTGTTGTATAGTTAACTTTCCATGCGTTTTTAGCCATTTGTCATCTATTCGTCTATGATTAGTTGAATAACAACTTACGTTAACGTAAAGTGACGGCAGTTTAATTTAATTAGATTGAATATTGCGCAAACTTTATCCTTACAGCTCATGCTGATAAAAATATAATTAAGGGCAGTAGCGTAGGTTTCTGACAACGAAAGAAGGTAGGTTATGAGTAATCCAAATAACGTATCGCTAAACATTAATCATGAACTGTCATTTATTGACGGTCACGCATTAACGATCCCTACATTAAGTATTCTTAATGAGGAAGGCGACATCTACGAAGGTGCAACCGCACCTGATATCGACAAAGCAACGGCAATCCGTCTATATGAAACAATGCGTTTTATTAGAGCACTTGACGAGCGTATGCAAGCAGCACAGCGTCAAGGTCGTGTTAGCTTTTATATGCAATGTCTAGGTGAAGAAGCGGCTGTAACAGCATCAGCTGCAGCGCTTGATCAAAACGATATGATCATGGCCCAATACCGTGAGCAAGCAGCTTTACGTTATCGTGGTTTTAGCCTTGACCAATTCATGAATCAAATGTTCTCAAATGAAAAAGATTTGGGTAAAGGTCGCCAAATGCCAATTCACTATGGCTCACGCGAACTTAACTACATGACTATTTCATCACCGCTTGGTACACAAATTCCGCAAGCAACAGGTTATGCATACGGTCAAAAAGTTCGTCATATTGATGCCCAAACAGGTGAGTTAAACAGCACTATTGATAACATCACTATTTGTTACTTTGGTGAAGGCGCTGCATCTGAAGGTGATTTCCATGCTGGTTTAAATATGGCCGCAGTTCACGAAGCACCGGTTATTTTCTTTGCTCGTAACAATGGTTATGCTATTTCTACACCTGCTGATGAACAGTTTAAAGGTGATGGTATTGCATCACGTGGTGTTGGCTATGGCATTAAAACAATCCGTGTTGACGGTGCTGATGCGCTTGCTGTTTATGCAGCAACAAAAAAAGCCCGTGAAATTGCGACTACCAAAGGTGAACCTGTTTTAATTGAATCGATTGCCTATCGTTTAGGTGCTCACTCAACCAGTGACGATCCAAGCGGTTACCGCACAAAAGATGAAGAAGCAAAACATAAAGGCTGTCCAATCGAGCGTTTCCGTAAGTGGCTATTAAAGCAAGGTTGGTTAGACGAAGCGCAAGACGCGAAAGACAAAGAAACTATTCGTGAAGAAATTTTAGCAGCCCTTAAACGTGCTGAAAAAGTTGAAAAGCCAGCATTAGAAGACCTTATTTCTGATGTTTATGATAAGCCAATCCCATCACTGCAAAAACAATATGAAGAACTAAAAGAGCACATTTTGCAGCATCCTGATGCTTATCCAACAACTGCAGGGAGATTAAAGTAATGGCTAAAATGAACATGCTTCATGCAATTAACTCTGCCCTTGATATCACCATGGCAGAGCATCCAAATGCATGTATTTTCGGTGAAGACGTTGGTTATTTTGGTGGTGTATTCCGTGCTACATCTGGCTTACAAGAAAAATATGGTAAGCATCGTGTGTTCAATACACCGTTAACTGAGCAAGGTATTTTAGGGTTTGCTAATGGCTTAGCGGCGTTTGGTGCCCCTGCATTAGCTGAAATTCAGTTTGCAGATTATATTTTCCCTGCATTTGACCAAATCGTGAATGAATCAGCTAAGTTCCGTTACCGTAGTGGTAATGAATTTAATGTTGGCAATCTAACAATCCGTACACCATACGGTGGGGGTATTGCAGGTGGTTTATATCACTCACAATCACCAGAAGCTTATTTTGCTCACACACCGGGTTTGAAGTTGGTGGTACCACGTAACCCATACCAAGCAAAAGGTTTGCTTCGTGCATCGATTAAAGATGATAACCCTGTTATTTTCTTTGAGCCGAAACGTTTGTACCGTGCATCAACAGGTGAAGTTCCAGAAGAAGATTACAGCATCGAGCTCGGTAAAGCTGAAATCGTGCAAGAAGGCACTGATGTCACTGTACTTGCTTGGGGTGCTCAGATGGAAATCATCGAGGACGCCGCTAAAAAAGCTGCAGAGCAAGGTATTAGCTGTGAAGTGATCGACTTACGTACCATTTTACCATGGGATGTTGAGACCATTGCTAAATCAGTAACTAAAACAGGTCGTTTAGTGGTAAGCCACGAGGCACCAATCACCAATGGTTTTGGTGCAGAAATCGTTGCAACAATTCAACAAGAGTGTTTCTTACACCTTGAATCGCCAATTGCTCGGGTGTGTGGTTTAGATACGCCATACCCATTAGCACTTGAAAAAGAATATGTGCCGGATGCACTTAAAGTGCTTGCTGCGATTAAGCAATCAGTAGAGTTTTAGGAGTCAGTATGTCTAAAGATTTTATCTTGCCAGATATCGGCGAAGGCATCGTAGAGTGTGAAATTGTTGAATGGTTAGTTGCAGAAGGCGATTCTGTAAAAGAAGACCAGCCTATTTGTGATGTTATGACTGACAAGGCGCTTGTGCAAATTCCTGCTGTTCATGATGGTGTGATCAGTAAGCTCTATTATGCAAAAGGGGATATTGCGAAAGTACATGCACCATTATTTGCAATGGATGTTGATGGCGAAGCACCAACACAAAGCGAAGAAGCGCAAGCTCCTGCTACTGCAACTGAAGCATCATCTGAGACTGGTGAGCACTTAGAAGATTTCATTTTACCAGATATCGGTGAAGGTATCGTTGAGTGTGAAATCGTTGAGTGGTTAGTGAGTGAAGGCGATGAAATCGTAGAAGACCAAGCTGTGTGTGATGTAATGACAGACAAAGCATTGGTGCAAATTCCGGCTAAATACACAGGTAAAGTTGAAAAGCTTTATTATCAAAAAGGTGATATTGCAGCGGTTCACAGCCCATTATTCCAAATGAGCATTGCCGGCCAAAGTGCAGAGCCAGATGTAAGTTCTGCAGTGGTTAAAGCGCAAACAAATGCAGCAACTAAACCTTCGCAGAAGCCTGCGACTTCGGCAAACTCTAGCAAACAACTGAATAAGAAAGCTGTTGCTTCACCTGCTGTTCGTCGTAAAGCCCGCGAACTTGATGTTGATTTAACACAAGTACCAGGGTCTGGTAAAAATGGCCGTATTTACAAACAAGATATCGAAGATTTCTTGAATGAAACACCAAGCCAAGTAGCATCACAACAAGCTGCGCCAAAAGCGGCAGAGCCAGTATCAACTGTGGCGTCTTCTGGTGGCAGTCGCGTAGAGCCTATTAAAGGCATTAAAGCAGCAATGGCTAAGCAAATGGTTGCTTCAGTTTCGACAATTCCTCACTTTACTTTCTGTGATGAAATTGACCTAACTAAACTAATTGCAATGCGCAGTGAGCTTAAAGAGCAGTATAAGCAACAGGGCGTTAAGCTCACTATGATGCCGTTCTTTATCAAAGCACTGTCGTTAGCGATTAAGCAATTCCCAGTACTAAACTCGCAAGTAAATGATGATTGCAGCGAGCTAACTTACTTTGATGATCATAACATCGGTATGGCGGTTGATTCTAAGATTGGTTTACTAGTACCAAACATTAAATCATGCCAGTCAAAGAGCATCGTAGATGTTGCAAACGAAGTGACTCGTTTAACTGAAGCAGCACGTGATGGTCGTGTTTCACCGGATGATTTGAAAGGCGGCACTATTAGCATTTCTAACATCGGTGCGATTGGCGGCACAATTGCAACCCCAATCATCAATAAACCTGAAGTAGCGATTGTTGCTTTAGGTAAACTGCAGCATTTACCTCGCTTTGATGCACAAGGCAATGTTGTTTCAGCTGCTATTATGCAAGTAAGCTGGTCTGGAGACCACCGAGTGATTGATGGCGGAACAATTGCCCGCTTCAATAACTTATGGAAGTCTTACTTAGAAGACCCTGCAAAAATGATGATGGCGATGAGCTAACATTAGTAAGCATTAAAAAACCAGCCTCGGCTGGTTTTTTTAATCGTAAATTTTGTATTTGTTATTTACCGTAAAAATACAATCCATAACCGAGTAACAGCGCTGGAATTGTTGAATACACCGTCGCGATTAAGGCCGCTTTTGGCGCTAAGGCGATAGCTGGGAATAGAGCATCGCCATCATTTGAAATTGCATTGGCTGCCATCGCACTAAATGGAATAATACCTTGTATATAGAGTGTCATCACAACGATTTGTGGCCCGCAGCCAGGTAATAAACCGATTGCTACAGCCACCAGCGGTGCTAGATAAGCATACTCAGAAAACCAGGCAGTTAAATCAACGCCAACTAGATTAACGAGAATTTCGAACAGCATAAAACTGGCAACAACCCAAGCTGTGACAAAGTGCGTGTCCATTAACACTTTCGTGAGTTTAGAAGGAGGTGTACAAGGCGCTTCTTCACTGGTTACTTGTTTATAACTGCTGCCTTTTGATGAAAGTGCCCATACAACCACAGTAAATAACGCCATGATTGAGCCAAACAGGGTGATGCCAGTGTTAACGCTATGACTAAATGCGCTCAGGTCAGAGTTGGTCGCTATGACAAAAGCAATAATTAAGCTTGGTACTAAGGTAAATTTCCAAATAGGTCGGCTAAACTTCAAAGCCCTTGGTTGGCATTGTGGCTGCTCGCTGTATTCACCTGCTTCATCAGGTTGAAATTGGTTGGGGTTATGAAAGGTATTAACTATCTGACCGCTAATAATACCCACAGCAACACCGATTAACATCATTAATAAACCATCAAGCGGGCGTGTTGCTAAAAGTAAAAATGCGGCATCGCCCATGGTTGCTGTTAATACGGCAACAACAGAGCCAAAGCTAGCTTGTTTTTTGGTAAATTGGGTTACAACGATTATCGCACCCCCACAGCCAGGCAAAGCACCTAAAATAGACGCAAAGCTCACCTCTAGAATGCCTGATTTAGCACGTAAATAGCTAAGCTGTAATTGAGGAAGTCGATCAATAAGGTAGTAATAGATTAATAAGGTGGCTGCAACAAATACAGATACTTGAAAAAAAGCATCACTCAGTGCTTGTAGGGTGAATTCTCGGCTTGTAGGTACCGCTAAAGAAATCAGTAATAAAAGGGGTAAAATTAAGCGTTTATTGTCCGTAATGTAACACCTCGCTTTATTAGGAATAAACCTCGTTTGTGTTAGTGAGAGCATACAGTGCAACCTAAAAATTAATCAGGGTACACTGTATTACGATTTTAAATGTAAATCAATCTCATTTACATCTATTTGCGTTGGAACTCAGAAGTGGCATTCCAGGTCGGCCATTCTTTTCGTTCTGAGATATCAAAACCTACTTGATAGAATAACTGAAGGTCCTGAACGGCACCTGATAAATCCCATTCATCACGGTAACGGTCGCAAGGCTGATGATAACAACCACGAAGCACTAGGCTCATACGCTTACGGTAATTTGCCGTTTCTTCGTCAAGTGCTTCACTACCACCACCGGCATACATTGCTGGTACACCCATGTTTGCAAATGCAAAGTGATCAGAGCGGTAGTAACCACCTGAAGACGGTTTAGGGTCACCAGATACTGTACGGCCTTGTGCTTTAGCAGCTGTTTCTAGCAGGCTATCCATTTCTGATTTACCAATACCAACAACATTGATGTCTTTTACTTTACCTAATAGGTTTAAGCTATCCATATTGATGTTAGCAACCGTTTGTGATGCTGGGATCACTGGATTTGCAGCATAATATTTCGAGCCAAGTAAACCTTGTTCTTCAGCAGTAACGGCTAAGAAAGTCATTGAACGGCTAGGGTGCTCAGGTAACGTAGCGAATGCTTCAGCAACTTCGATTAAACCAGCAGTACCCGTTGCATTATCATGGGCACCATTATAGATTTGGTCGCCTTTGCGGGTTTTATCAGTACCAAGGTGATCCCAGTGAGCTGAATAAATGATGTGCTCGTCTGGCTTTTCGCTACCCGGTAACGTCGCGATAAAGTTATACGAAATTGACTTTTTGATTGTGTTATTTACTTCAACACTTGCAGTTAGGTCGCCCATATCAACATGGTAAGCACCTTTTGCCGCATTCGCTTTCATGGTATCGAAATCTAAGCCTGCTTTTGTGAAAAGCTCTTTAGCAACATCAGTTGTTACCCAGCCTTCAACAGCAACACGGTCCATGTTGTTATTTTCTTTTTGGAAACCAAATTGCTCACCGCTCCAAGAGTTTTCAACAACTGACCATGGGTAAGAAGCCGGTGCTGTTTCGTGGATGATAATCGCACCTGCTGCACCTTGACGGCTTGCTTCTTCATATTTGTATGTCCAACGACCGTAATAGGTCATGGCATCGCCGGTGAATAAATCAGGGTTTTTCGTCGCAAAACCAGGATCGTTTACCAGCATAACAACTGTTTTGCCTTTAACATCTAGGCCTTCGTAGTCGTTCCAGTTGTATTCTGGTGCATTAACACCGTAGCCAACGAATACTAATTCAGAATCTTTAATGCTTTGCTTAGCACTAATACGGCTGCTACCCATTACCATATCTTTTTTGTATTGGTAATCTTTGCCGCCAATGGTAAGTACCATGTCTGAATCAGCTTCTAGTGAAACAAGCGGTACTTCTTGTAAGAAGCTATCACCGTTACCCGGCTCAAAACCCAATGCTTTAAATTGGTCGGTTAAATAGGCAAGCGTTAGCTCTTCACCTTTAGATGAGGGTGCACGGCCACCGAACTCATCAGAGGCAAGCACTTTAATATGCTCTGCTAATTGCTCTGAATTAATGCTTTGATAGGCTTTTTCGACATCACTTGATGTGATACTTGTTGAAGCACAGCCCGCAAGAATGGCACTTGCAAGGACTGTCATTGGAAAATAGCGTTTCATAATAGCTCTTTTTTTGTTTTATGGTGGCATTAGTATATGAGGTTCTATTAATGAGAACCAGTTTTTACGGTAAACTACCCACAATACATCAAGAAGTTAAAAATAAGCAATGAAACGATTTAATGCTCCCGAGCAATGGTCAACACAATACCTCACAACGGGTGCTTTTAGTGACCTAGCGACGCTATTTAATTTAGATAAACTGTCAGATTGGCCATCTTGCCAGTGGTTTAATCAATATCTAAATGCGAAAACTACACAGGGCAAAGCCATAACCTTTGTTGAAGATGAAAAGTTTGCTGATGAAACCCGTTATTATGAGCAAATCATATTTGAGACGGGGCAAGTACCAACAAGACAACAAAATTGGCATGACCTTTTTGGTGGCTTTATTTGGTGTTTATTTCCAAAAACCAAAGCGCTGATTAATCATCAGCATATTGAAGAAATTAAACTGCATGGTCTAAAAGAGCGTAGTAAACACCGAAATGCGCTTACTTTATTTGACGAATGCGGTGTGGTGCTGGCAATTACTGAGCAAAGCTGGCAGCATCAATTACGCGACCACCAATGGCAGCAAGCCTTTGTAGAACAACGTGAACATTGGGGAAAAAGCATTAGGCCATTTATGTTTGGTCATGCTAACTACGAAATGCTCACTCAGCCGTATATTGGTTTAACGGGTAAAGCATTATTTGTAATTGTTCCTGATGACATATTTTGTAAAGATTTAAGCGAGCAATATGCGTATCTAGATCAACGTCTTTATGAGATGATAAAGCTTGATGATTGTTTGCGTGATAATAAAAATTTATCACCCTTACCCTTGTTAGGCGTACCAGGATGGTGGACTGACAATGAAAATCCAGAATTTTACAGTAACACTGATTACTTTAGACCGAAACGAAGGAAACGCACATGATTGAAGTGGCAGGGCTTAAAAAGAAGTTTAAGCTAACAAAAGATCATAAAAAAAATAAAACGGACAACGTAGACCCCCGTGAAGATAAAGAGTTTTTTCATTCTGTAAGAGACGTCAGCTTTCAATGTAACAAAGGTGAAGTACTCGGTTTACTCGGCCCAAATGGTGCCGGTAAAACAACCACCCTTAGAATGATTTCAACAGCCTTAAAACCAGATGAAGGCAGCATTACCATCTCTGGTCATGATATCGTTAAAAAGCCATTAGTTGGCCGCAAGTCAATTGGATTTCTGTCAGGTAGTACCGGCTTATATGGGCGTTTAACAGTTAAAGAAAACGTTGAATACTTTGCCCGTTTACATGGCATGAGTAAAAAAGCGGTAGCCGCTCGTTGTGATGAGCTATTCACCTTGCTTGATATGCACAGCTTTATTGATAAACGCGCCGAAAACCTTTCAACAGGTATGAAACAAAAAGCCAATATTGCCCGCGCTGTTGTTCATCATCCTGATGTGGTTATTCTTGATGAGCCGACAACTGGTTTAGATATCATGACTACGCAAACTGTAATTAACTTTATTCGCGGCCTTAAAGAGCAGGGCACACCAGTTATTTTCTCAACGCACCACTTAGATGAAGTTGCCTTACTTTGTGACCGTGTTGCAGTGATAAACCAAGGAATTAGTTGCTTTGATGGCACCTTAGATGAGTTTAAACAAACGGGTCAAAGCGAAGAATTGAACCAAGCGTTTATGAATATTTTAACGGAGAGCCGTGATGTTTGAAGTATTTAAAAAGGAATTAAAAGAGCTATTACGTGACCGTAAAACATTGATATTCGTTGTTGCACTACCGGTTGCTATCTTCCCACTTTTATTTGCTGTTATGGCCTTTATTAGTTCACAAGCGGCGTTAGAGGCAGAACAAGAGGTCCATACTTACGCTATTATCAATGGAAATTACGCGCAAGATTTTACCGATAAGGTGTTTTACCATAAGAGCTTTGCTTTATATAAAGGCGACGAAACCTTTAATACGGTAGAAGATCTCACTAAAGCGGTAAAAGCAGGCACCATAGACATGGGTATCTATTTACCGTCAGACGCTAAGCAAACATTAGATGATGCAAAGCAAAGCGAATGGCAAGTTGTGTATAACGACGCAAAAGCAATTAATTTCCTATTTGACCGTGTCAAAGAACTGGCAAAAGAATATGGCGATGCGCTGCGTACAAACAAACTATTAAGCTTTGGTGTATCAGAAGAGCAACAAGCTGCCATTATCGAGCCTATTAAAGTTGTGAAGGTCGACACTGCAGATAAACGTGAAAATCTTGGCGAGAAAATAGGTGGGTTTATTCCTTATCTACTTATTCCTCTGGTATTGATGGGCGCAACGTATCCGGCGATTGATTTAGGAGCTGGTGAAAAAGAGCGCGGTACGCTCGAAACCCTTCTACTTACACCAATCACCCGTACACAGCTGGTGTTAGGTAAGTTTGTAACCTTACTTGCTTCTTCTATTGCGACAACCACCATTACTGTACTCAGTATGGGTGTGTGGATATCAGTGGCCATTGCATTTGTAGATTTAGCAGTTGTTAAAAACGCATTTAGCTCTTTAACCGTATTAGATTTAGGGCTGATTTTTGTGTTGTTATTACCTATTGCTGCAATCTTCTCATCATTAGCGTTGGCTATTTCAATTTATGCGCGAACCTTTAAAGAAGCGCAAAACTACATGGCACCACTTAGCATGGGTGTAATTTTTCCAATTATGGTTGCCTTGATGCCAAATGTTGAACTGACGAGCAAAACAGCATTCATTCCTGTTACAAATGTAGCTTTGGCAATCAAAGAAATTATTAAAGGTACAGTTGATTACACACTCGTGGGTTTAATTTTCTTAGCGACAGTCATTGTGGCAGGTGCATTACTTGCGTTTTGCGTTAAATGGTTTAATAAAGAAGATGTCTTATTTAGATAAGAGATACTGATTTTACCTAATAATAAAGCACCATTTTGGTGCTTTATTTGTTTTAAGCCAAGCTAAGTACCTGCCAATCCTTATTACTTAATATATTTTCTGTATACTCCGCTTTTATTACTATTCTCTCCTATACTCTAAAGGAGAGTAGAAAAGAAGGCTTTCGATTCAATGGATTCTGGACATTCAGCGCATTTCTATCAACGTCATAAATTACCAATACTGGCATTATGTGTTTTTTTAGTATTGGGCATTTTTGTTACTGTAAAATATGAATATGATCTACGAGAAGATGTGTTCACTCGCACCTTTGAACAGATGCAGCGAGAGCTCGACACTAAAGAAAGTGTATTAAAAACAAGTTTAAGAGAGAATATTTCAGCACTTAACTTCTTAGATTCAACCCCGCCAGTGCTTGCAATCATGCGTGCTACAAATGATCAAAATATAGATCCCGTTTTAGGCACGCCTATCTCAGCATGGAAAGACCGCCTAGCAAAAATCTTTACTGGTTTTATGTCAACAGATAAAGACCTCGCACAAGCTCGGTACATTTATATTGCTGATAATGGCAAAGAAGTTGTGCGGGTTGATAGTTTAAATGGTCAGGCTTATAGAGTGGCTGATGACAAGTTACAACACAAAGGCCAACGTGATTACATGCAAATTACGGCAAAGCTTGAAAATGGCCAAATTTACATTTCACCCATTAACTACAATCGTGAAAATGGCCGTTTACAACAGCCTTATATCAGCACATATAGGATAGCCAAATTAGTAAAAGATAATGAAGGTAAGCCGTTCGCAGTGTTGATCCTCAACTATTATGCAGCCGATTTGCTTAATAAGCTTACCAGTAACACCGCTGATAATCTGTCAGTGTATTTATTAAATGCGCAGCAACAATTTATCTATCATCCAAAGGAATCATACCGTTTTAGTTTTGAGCTGGATGATGCTCATTATTGGTCTGAAGAATTTAGCACTGAACAAAAAATGGCAGGCGTTGATTTTTTTGATGTAGTTAACTTGCCTGAAAAATTATATGTTCAGAAAATTATTGAGTTTAACAATGGCGTTCAAATGCAGCCACTCACACTGGCTGTCTCAATAAATACAGATACATTACTCAATGAAATACATCAAAAGCGATTAAGGTTTATTGGCATATTATGCTTAATCATTTTTGCAGTCATGATGTTATTTATAGTTTATCAACGTGACATCAACAGAAAAATTGAGCTCAGTTTTTTAAAAGAAAAAAACAGCAAAATAATTGAAAGCTCAACAGATGCCATCATTATGGTTCAGCCAAATGGCGTTATTTGTAATGCCAATGAAACAGCAAAAACATTTTTTGGTATTACAGAACAAACCACCCATTTTGATACCTTGTTTAATTATAACGATGAAGATTTTCAAGGGATTGCACAAGCCATTAAAGAAGGGCAGCGTTGCTCGTTTGAAGCGGTTCACATTAGTGAACACAGCACTCATTATTTCTCTATTACCATGACACCTGTTTTTGATGCAGCGAAGCAGCAATATCAAATAGCGGCAATACTACGCAATATTGATTCACTTAAGTGCGCTCAACATCAACTAGAAAAGCTTAATGTCACACTAGAAGAAAAAGTAAAAAGCCGCACAGCCGAGCTCGAAAAGGCCACCGAACAAGCATTAGCTGCTAGTAAAGCTAAAAGTGAATTTGTCGCTAACATTTCCCATGAAATCCGCACTCCGATGAATGGTGTCCTTGGCATGCTCGAAATGCTTGAAGAAGAACCATTATCTACTCAGCAAATGCAATACTTACATTATGCAAATACCAGCGCTAACTCATTGATGACACTGATTAATGATATTCTCGATTTTTCAAAAATTGAAGCAGGTAAACTTGACTTAGATAGTCATGAGTTTGATGTAGTTTCAGTGTGCAGTGATTTAATAACATCGATGGCCGTTCAAGGTCAGAAAAAAGGTATTGAAATCCTGTTCGATGCGCATGCTATTACTCAGCGTGCTGTAATGGGTGATAGCCACCGCTTAAAACAAATTCTCAATAATTTGCTCAGTAATGCATTCAAGTTTACTCATAAAGGGCATGTAAGTTTAACGGTTAAGGAGCAGCTGCATTCAGATAAGTCGCTTTGCCTAAGCTTTGTTGTTGAAGATACAGGTATTGGTATTTCGAAAGAAAACCAAAGTAAATTGTTTGAAGTGTTTACCCAAGAGGACTCAAGTACCACACGCCATTATGGTGGCAGCGGTTTAGGGCTTTCAATAAGCAGAAAACTCGCTCAGTTGATGGGCGGTGATATTATCTTTGAAAGTGAAAAAGGAAAAGGCAGCCGCTTTTGTGCAAGTATCACAGTGTCACTCAGTGGCTCATTAAAAGAGCTGGGTGCGATTACGGCTTTGAATAACAAACACGTTGGTTGTGCGGTTTTATATGATCTGCTTGGTCAGAACATTGAAACCCAATTAGAGAAAACTTTTCAGCCTCGGCCATCGAAAGTTTCTCGATTAAGTGATATATCTGACTATGATTTCAATAAGTTAGATTTACTTATTATTGATCATAAACACCCAGAACTAAACAATGTGTTGAATTTGGCAAATCGATACCCAGACACTTGTGTATTAATTTTAGGGGTTATGGCATCACTTAAACAAAAAGAAACATTACCAAGCAATTGTACTGTTATTGCAAAACCGGTCACTCCTGATGAATTAGCCTATAAAATCTCGGTTTTATTTAATGATAACAACTCTGTTATTGAGCGTAAAAATACAGATACTAAAGAAGTTATTGAGCTTGATTTAACATCTCGTTCAGTGCTTATCGTCGACGATAACATGATTAATATTGAGGTAAGCAAAGCGATCTTAAGAGATGGCCATGTGCATATTGAGTCTGCCAGTGATGGCCTAGAAGCAATTGAGGTGTTAAACAACAGTGATACTCAGTTTGATCTGATTTTAATGGATTGCCAAATGCCAAACTTAAACGGTTATGACTGTACTAAAGCAATCCGACAAGGTAAAACAGGCCCAAGGTATCAAGATGTGGTGATCATAGCCATGACCGCAAGCGCCATGGCTGGCGATAGAGAGAAATGCCTTAGTGTTGGCATGAACGACTATATCACCAAGCCTATTAAACAAGCCACATTGCGTAAAAAGCTCTCAATGTGGCTGAAGTCTTAAGCGGCATCGCGGTCTTTATTAAATGCAGGTTTAGGCGTTAATGTACTAATATCAGCAGAGTGAATCACTTTTTGTGTTTCACTCCAGTGCAATAACTCAATACGTCCAGAGCTGTTTTCAACTAACGCAGTGCAGTTTTCAATCCAGTCGCCATCATTGCAATACAAAATTCCATCAACCACTTTAACGGCTGGGTGATGAATATGCCCACAAATGATGCCATCGACGGCTTGTTTTTTTGCTTCGTGGATGGCTGCTTTTTCAAATGCGTCAATTGCTTCACGTGCTTTATGCACGCGTGCTTTGATCCAAGAGGCCAATGACCAATAATTACCGCCAAATAAACGGCGAATGCGATTAGTCCAACGATTTAAAAAAAGTAAAAAGTCGTATCCTGCATCGCCCGCAATACTGATTAATTTGTTGTAGCGGGTTGCTGAATCAAAATCGTCGCCATGTAACAGTAAAAACCGTTTGTTGGCTTTTGTGGTATGGATATATTGTTTATGTACTTCAATACCGAATAATGAATCATTGGCATAATGGCGAAAGGTTTCGTCGTGGTTACCCGGTATATAGATCACTCGTGTGCCATCTTTCGCTTTTTGTTGGATAAGCGCTAATACATCATAATGACTAGGGTGCCAAAAGAACTGTCGTTTCATCGACCATAAATCGACAATATCACCGACCAAATACAGAACATCGCATTCAATCGCATTTAAAAAGTCTAGTAAATACTGCGCTTGGCAGTCTTTATAACCTAAGTGAACGTCGGAAATCCAAACGGCAGGATAGTGGGTTTTACTACTGCAAGTGGTGTTATTCATGGCATTTACTCATGGTGTAATAAAGTAAATGCTAGGCAGGATCAATGACAGTTAAAAGACGCTTTAGCGAAACATCTATGACAATTAATAAATACAAAAAAACCGCCGAAGCGGTTTTTTATATTTTGTTGAGCTGACTTAATTAGCCTTTAACAAGTGCGGCAATTTCGGAAGCGGCACTATCTAAATCAAGCATTAGCTTTTCACCAGTACGACGGTTTTTAAGCTCCACCTTATTCTCATCAAGGTTACGCTCACCAATAACTAGCGTGAAAGGTACACCTAGTAATTCCATGTCGTTAAACATAACACCAGGGCGCTCTTTACGGTCATCAAATAACACGTCTAAACCTGCATCTTTTAAACCTTTGTAAAGGTTTTCAGCGATATCAGGAATACGATGAGACTTATGCATGTTCATAGGAACAATCGCTAAATCAAAAGGTGCGATAGGTTGCGGCCATTTAATACCGTATTGGTCGTTGTTTTGCTCAATAGCGGCAGCTACGATACGTGATACACCAATACCGTAACAACCCATTGTCATTACTTGGTTTTTACCTGATTCACTTAATACGCCTGCTTTCATTGCTTCTGAGTACTTAGTGCCAAGTTGGAAAATATGGCCAACTTCAACGCCGCGTTTAATTTGCAGTGAACCTTGGCCACACGGGCTAGGGTCGCCTTCCACGATATTACGGATATCAGCCACTTCGTAGTTTTCTACATCGCGATCCCAGTTGATACCGCTGAAATGTTCACCATCTTTATTAGCACCAGCTACAAAATCAGCCATTACGTTAGCTGTGCGGTCAACAATGATTGGCATTGATAGGCCGACCGGGCCTAATGAACCTGGTTTTGCGCCAATAGCAGCAACGATGTCTTCTTCTTTTGCCATTTCAAGCGGTGAGTCTACAAGCGGGTGTTTCTCAGCTTTTAACTCGTTTAGATCATGGTCACCACGTAATACAAGGGCAACTAAACCACGTTGTTCGTTTTCATCTGGTGCGCCATATACGATTAATGTTTTCACGCCGCGATGAGGTTTAACACCATAGTGCTCTTTAAGCTCAGCAATTGATTTTGCATCAGGCGTTGGGAACGCTTTTAGCTCTTTGCTTGCAGCTGGGCGCTCTTCAGCCGGTGCTAGTGCTTCTGCTTTTTCGATATTTGCAGCATAATCACTTGCATCACTAAATGCGATTGCATCTTCGCCTGATTCTGCAAGTACATGGAACTCATGTGAAACGCTACCACCGATAGAACCTGTATCAGCGATAACAGGGCGGTAATCAAGACCAAGGCGCTCGAAGATGTTGCAGTATGCTTTGTGCATTACTTGGTATGTTTTCTCTAAACACTCATCACTTAAGTGAAAAGAGTAAGCATCTTTCATCGTAAATTCACGAGCACGCATTACACCAAAACGAGGGCGAACTTCGTCACGTACTTTTGTTTGTACTTGGTAAAGAGTAAGCGGTAATTGCTTATAAGAGCTCACTTCTTTACGTACAAAATCAGTGATCACTTCTTCGTGTGTAGGGCCAAGTGCAAATGGACGGTTGTGACGGTCATTAATACGAAGTAATTCAGGACCAAATTGCTCCCAACGACCAGACTCTTCCCAAAGATCAGCTGGTTGGATAATAGGCATTAACATTTCGATAGCGCCTGCTTTATCCATTTCTTCACGTACGATGTTTTCTACTTTTTTAAGTACGCGTAGACCAGAGGGCAACCATGTATACAAACCCGACGCAACGCGGCGGATCATGCCTGCTCGTAGCATTAATTGATGAGAAACTATTTCTGCATCAGACGGAGTTTCTTTAAGTGTTGCGAGTATATATTGACTGGTACGCATCTCTATTCCAAGTAGTGTTAAAATTATTATCGTTTACTCAAGACGTTTGAGTAATAACAAGGCGCTAAGTTTACCAGTGGAAGCACTGACACTAAAGCGCTATATGCTAAAAACTAGCATTTTTCAATGCTGGTCACTGTATTATGATTGGCCTGAACATGCCACCTAATATTAAAATCATATAAGGTCATGCCGTAGCTTTGTTCTGAGTCACGTTGCTTTTTATAGGCTGGGCGAGGATCTTGCTTTAATACATTGCTTATAAACGCTTTTAATTCAGGTTGCTCAGTTTGCTTTGCGATAAACGCCAGAGCTTCTTCACTAAACTCAACACTCATATCGGTTTCTGGTCGGGTATCGGCAAAACCTGCGGTGGCATCGGTCATTGCATCTGAGTAGGGCAAATAAGGCTTTATATCTAAAATTGGTGTGCCATCGAGTAAATCGATACCTGAGAGCAATAAGCTTAATTGACCATTTTCGTATTCAATGCCTTCAAGTTTTACAGCACTCATGCCTATAGCATTTGGGCGAAAGGTTGCACGTGTTGCAAATACACCTTTACGTTCATTACCGCCTAGGCGAGGAGGTCTAACCATTGCTGAATAGCCTTTATCTGCGGTTTCATGAAATCTAAATAACAGCCAAATATGGCTGAATTCATCGAGGCCGCGTACAAACTCTTCACGATTAAAATCGCTGCTAAATACCAGCTTTGCTTTAGCCTCAGGAACCAAACGAGGTTGGCGAGGTATGGCAAACTTTTGTTTATAAGGAGATTGAATATGGCCGACGGCAGTTAATTGGTATTCGCTCATTGTGCATTGTCGTTATGAAAATCTGCCGACATTTTACATGCAAACACAAAAAAAGGCAGTCGAGACTGCCTTTTAAATATTTAGAGTATATAGTCTAAATTAAAACATGTATTGGAATGATACAGACGCTACATCCATATCTGGGTCAATATCATCTTCTAATTTATAGCGCTCATACTCAAAACGTACTTGCATGTTTGTTGTGAAAGCATATTCTACACCTGCACCATAAAATACATCACCACCGTCTGAGTCAGCACTGATACTGCCAAGCTCGCCTAGGTCTTGCTCAATTTCAGCATCCCACTCTAGCCAACCACCTTTGGCATAAACAGAAAAGCTATCTGTAATTGGTGCTGCTAAGCGTGCTGCTAGTGAAACACCGTCAATTTCAGCTTTAGAATCGATATCGCTTACTTCATCAAAATTTTGGTAGGCCAGTTCAAGGCTTAAGTACTTGTTAAACTGAGTACCAATATAACCTTTCAGCATTTGTGAATCGTCATCAAAGTCAGTGTCATTTTCACTGTCTTCAAACTCAAAAGAATATTGGCCGTAGCCGATACCGGTATAAATACGCGGAGAATCCATTTCGGTAATATCTGCATGTGCAGCATTATTAAAACCTAGTAGTGCTAAAGAAAGTGCAGAAAGTGAAATTGCTTTAATCATTTAATAGCTCCTTTATAAAATAAATAAACGAATGTTTCGCGTCATTCACAAGGAGTATTGCAACGGCAATGCCAAGCTGAAAACAAAGCCTAAAGTATTGTTTTTAGGCTTTGTTTAGCGGGTTTTTGTGCAGTTTGTTGAAACTGTAATCAGGCATTCAGTTTGGCAGTCGTAACAATTTCAGGGTGCTCTGTAGAAGTTACTAGGTACGGTTTATAATTTTTTGTTGCTTTAAGCTTTTAGGCTTTTTGTAAAAGGGTTTCTGTTTCTATCGCGATCTCTTTCATTTTAATCGCATAGTTTTCGATTTTCTTTTCTTCGTCAGTTACGGCTGTATATGAAGGGACTTCGATTGGGTAGCCTGCTTCATCCATAGCAATAAAACTAATAACACAATGGTTGGTTTCAACTAAGTTTTGGGTTTTAGGGTCGCCGCAGCGTACTTGAATAAAGATTTGCATACTGGTTTTACCTGTGTGGGCGATACTAGCTTTCACTTCGACTATTTGGCCAACCAAAATAGGGCGCTGAAACTTTACACCCGCAACAGAAACAGTTACGCAGTAGTGACCGCTCCAACCTGCAGCACAGGCGTAACCAGCTTGGTCAATCCACTTCATTACCACACCACCATGAACCTTACCGCCAAAATTGACATCAGTAGGTTCAGCTAAAAAACGAAAGGTTACACTTGAAGACGGCATACTATACTCACTTTAATAAAACACGACATTTTCAGCATAGCCTAAAAAAGGGGCCGAAGCCCCTGCAATTTAGGATAAATTTTAATTAAATGAGTAACGTGCGTTACATATTAGGGTAGTTTGGCCCGCCAGCTCCCTCAGGTGTTACCCAAGTAATGTTTTGACTTGGATCTTTTATGTCGCAGGTTTTACAGTGCACACAGTTTTGTGAGTTGATCACAAACTCTTTTTCACCTTCAACGTCTTGTACTTCGTATACACCCGCAGGGCAGTAGCGTTGTGCTGGCTCATCAAATTGCGGTAAATTGACCTTAATTGGAATCGAGTTATCTTTTAGCTTTAAATGGCATGGCTGCGATTCTTCATGATTGGTATTTGATAAAAACACCGATGAAAGTTTATCGAAGCTCAGTTTGCCGTCTGCTTTCGGGTAATCGATTTTTTCGGCCTGATCAGCTGCAACTAATGTGGCATGATCTGGCATGTTATCTTCAAAGTTAAACGGTAAGCTGCCACCAAATAGGTTTTGATCTAGGGTGTTATAAGCACCGCCTAAGAACTTACCGAGTTTGTGCATAACAGGGCCAAAGTTACGTGATTGATAAAGCTCTTTGTAGGCCCAGCTTTGTTCAAAAGCTGATTTATATTCAGCTAAATCGGCATTTTCTTTACCGTCGCTAAGAGCTGCTACTATCACATCAGCGGCAACCATGCCCGATTTCATGGCTGTGTGGTTACCTTTGATCTTGGCAAAGTTTAATGTGCCGGCATCACAACCTACAAGTAAACCACCCGGGAAGTGCATTTTCGGTAAAGAGCGCAGGCCACCTTTGGCAATAGCTCTTGCGCCATAGGCTATGCGTTCACCGCCTTCTAAAACATCTTTAAAAACAGGGTGATGTTTCATGCGTTGGAATTCATCAAACGGGCTCAAATGCGGGTTTGAGTAGTTAAGGTCAACAATTAAGCCCACTACAACTTGATTGTTGTCGCTGTGATACATAAACGCACCACCACTGGTATCACCAGTTAACGGCCAGCCTGTGCCATGTACGACTGTGCCTTCTTTGTGTTTACTCGGGTCGATTTGCCAAATTTCTTTGAAACCTAAACCGTAATGCTGTGGTGACGCATCTTTATCAAGGGCAAAGTGTTTAATGAGCTCTTTACCTAAATGACCGCGGCAACCTTCTGCAAATACTGTGTATTTAGCTCTAAGCTCCATGCCTGGCATGTAACCATCTTTTTCGTTGCCGTCTTTATCAAGGCCCATATCGCCAGTGATAATGCCTTTTATTGTGTCGTCTTCAATAATCAAAGAATGCGCAGTAAAGCCAGGGAATATTTCTACTCCTAAGTTTTCCGCTTGCTCTGCTAAAAAGCGACATACATTACCCATAGAGACAATATAATTGCCGTCGTTATGGAATGTTTTAGGGCTAGCAAAGTGGGGGATGCTGGTGGCTTTTTCACTGTTATTGAACCAGTAAATATCATCTTGCGTTACTTTAGTGGTAACTGGAGCGCCTAATGACTGCCAATCAGGTAATAACTCATCTAGTGCTTTGGTTTCAAAAACCGCACCCGATAAAATGTGTGCGCCCACCTCAGAGCCTTTTTCTACCACACAGATCATTAATTCTTGTTGTTTTTCTTGTGCTTGTTGAGCCAATCTAATCGCAGTTGATAAACCTGCTGGGCCTGCGCCTACGATGACTACATCAAATTCCATGGTTTCGCGTTCGACCATATAAACCTCTTCTCGGTGACGGACCTGCTGTAAAGAACCTTATTTCATACTTGCAAATGAAACGTTACAGGCTGTGAATACTTTAAGGTTATTTTAGGTTGACGTTTACGTCAACAGGAAGTAGTCTGAATTCATAAAATAAATAAGTTGACGTTTAGGTCAACTTTGAGAACACACAATTGATGGAGTCACGATGAAAGTCCTCGTTCCAATTAAAAGAGTAATTGACTACAACGTCAAAGCACGCGTTAAAGCCGATAAAACGGATGTTGATCTAGCTAATGTAAAAATGGCGATGAACCCGTTTTGTGAAATTGCAATTGAAGAAGCTATTCGTTTAAAAGAAGCAGGGACGGCCACTGAGGTTGTTGCTGTAACTATTGGTAATAAATCATCTCAAGAGCAATTGCGTACGGCCTTAGCACTCGGTGCCGATAAAGCCATTCATATTGAAACAGAAGAAAAGCTTGAGTCTTTACATGTTGCAAAATTACTGAGCAAGATTGTAGAGCAAGAATCACCTGAGCTGGTTATTTTAGGTAAGCAATCGATTGACTCTGACAACAATCAAACCGGTCAAATGCTTGCTGCTTTAACGGGTCGTGGCCAAGGTACTTTTGCATCTAAAGTTGATGTTCAAGCGGGAACAGTTAATGTAACGCGTGAAGTAGACGGCGGTTTACAAACAGTTGCTCTTAAACTACCTGCTATTGTAACCACAGACTTACGTTTAAATGAACCGCGCTATGCTTCATTACCAAACATTATGAAAGCAAAACGCAAGCCTCTTGATGTAATTGCTGCTGACAGCCTAGGTGTAGACCTTGCGCCTCGCGTACAGCTGGTAGAAGTAAACGAGCCAGAAAAACGCAGTGGCGGCATTGTCGTTGAAGATGTTGCGACATTAGTAGAAAAGTTAAAAACAGAAGCGAAGGTGATCTAAATGAAAACATTAGTGATAGCCGAACACGATAAAGGTGTTCTAAAGCCTGAAACCAATAAAACGATTACTGCTGCTGTTAAACTAGGCTTTGATGTAGATTTACTACTTGCCGGCGAAAATTTAGCTGCAATGAGTGAACAAGCAGCGTCAATTGCAGGTGTTAGCAATGTACTGATAGCCGATGATGCAGCTTATGCTAATCAACTTGCAGAAAACCTAGCGGATCTAGTTTTATCTTTAGCAGATAACTATTCACACATTGTCGCAAGCGCAACAACAACGGGTAAAAACTTTATGCCACGTGTTGCTGCACTTTTAGATGTTGCGCAAATCTCTGAAATCATCGATGTGATTGATGCAGATACCTTTAAGCGTCCTATTTATGCAGGAAATGCAATTGCGACAGTTAAATCATTGGATAGCAAAAAGGTTATTACTGTTCGTGCAAGTAGCTTTGATGTTGCACCAGAGCAAGCGCCAGTAGCTGTAACTAGTGTTGCTGGTAAAGGTTCTGTTGGCCTGAGTGAGTTTGTCTCAGAAGAACAAACTGAATCAGAACGTCCAGAGCTTACTGCAGCACCTGTGGTTATTTCAGGTGGTCGTGGTATGCAAAATGGTGAAAACTTTGCGTTATTAAATGGTATTGCCGACAAACTAGGTGCAGCCATTGGTGCTTCACGTGCTGCTGTTGATGCGGGCTTTGTACCAAACGATATGCAAGTGGGTCAAACCGGTAAAATTGTTGCCCCAGATTTATATATTGCTGTGGGTATCAGTGGTGCAATTCAACACTTAGCGGGTATGAAAGATTCTAAAGTGATTGTTGCCATCAATAAAGATCCTGATGCGCCAATTTTCCAAGTCGCTGACTATGGTTTAGTTGCTGATTTATTTGATGTGTTACCAGAGCTTGAAAGCGCTCTGTAATTCATAACGATTCTGGTTGTTAAAAGCTGTTCACCTTTTAGGTGCGCAGCTTTTTTTCGTTTATATCTTCAGATTACTGTTTTACCGGAAGGTAACCAAACTCAAGCATTTTCTGTTGTATCTTGTTTGATTTAACAATCACAGCGAGTTTGTCGCCAATCTTTTTTGAGCGGGGTGATTGTGTGTTTACTATTAGCACCAGCGGCCTTACAAAGGCATAGTCGCCACTTTGAATTGATTCAACAGAAGGGCTTACACCGTCAATCTCAAGCAAAGTTACTCTATTAATACGTCTATCATTTTCTAATTTACTAATAGCGCCATATGAATCATAGGCAATGGCATTTGGAATACGCTGGACTATACCCAGCGCTTGATTGAACTGATCATAAAGCTCTACTTTTTGTTTAGAAAATAAACCTCTATTACCCGCCATTTTTAAGCGTATGAAATTACTGCCAGGTTCTTGAATATAATCTAAGTTTAAATACTCTAAAAACACATCAAAACTACCGTGACTAGTGCCTTTGCTAAAATATTTAATGATTTACACACAAAAAAGCCGCTCGAAAGCGGCTTTTAGATTATGTAGCGTTACTTGTTAGTAAGTCGCGCTGCCTTTTGTACGAGGGAAGGCGATAACGTCACGTACGTTACCCATACCTGTTACATATGCAACTAAACGCTCAAAACCTAGACCAAAACCTGAGTGCGGTACAGTGCCGTATTTACGTAGGTCGCGGTACCAGCTGTAATCTTCTTTGTTTAAGCCCATTTCTTCTAGACGCTTATCTAATACATCTAGACGCTCTTCACGTTGAGAACCACCGATGATTTCACCAATACCTGGTGCAACTACGTCCATTGCAGCGACTGTTTTGCCATCTTCGTTTTGACGCATGTAGAAGGCTTTAATATCACGCGGGTAGTTTTTAATAACTACTGGCGCATTAAAGTGCTCTTCAGCAAGGTAACGTTCGTGCTCAGATTGTAAATCTACACCCCATTCAACAGGGTATTCGAACTTCTTACCACACGCTTTTAAGATTTCGATAGCATCTGTGTAATCAACTTGTGCGAAATCTTTAGTTACGAACTCTTCTAAACGAGAGATAGCTGTTTTCTCAACACGTTGTGCGAAGAATTCCATATCATCACGACGCTCAGTTAATACTGCATTGAAAACGTATTTAAGCATGTCTTCAGCAAGTTTTGCGATATCTTCTAAATCTGCAAATGCAACTTCAGGTTCAACCATCCAAAACTCTGCTAAGTGACGAGATGTGTTTGAGTTCTCAGCACGGAAAGTAGGGCCAAAGGTATAGATTTTTGACATTGCTGAGGCATATGTCTCACCATTTAATTGACCAGATACTGTTAAGAATGCTTCTTTACCGAAGAAATCCTCACTGTAATCGATGTCGCCTTTATCTGTGCGTGGTAAGTTTTGCATATCTAAAGTAGATACACGGAACATTTCACCGGCACCTTCACAGTCACTTGCAGTGATGATCGGTGTGCTGATCCAGTAGTAGCCTTGCTCGTGATAAAAACGGTGAATCGCTTGTGCTAAACAGTTACGTACACGGGTTACCGCGCCCATGATGTTAGTACGAGGGCGAAGGTGTGCGTGCTCACGTAAATATTCAATGCTGTGACGTTTCGCAGACATAGGGTAGGTGTCTGGGTTCTCAACCCAACCTAATACTTCTACAGAGTTAGCTTGAATTTCGAAAGACTGACCTTGACCTGCAGAAGGCACAAGAACACCTGTTACAGATACAGAACAACCGGCAGTTAAACGTGTTACTTCATCATAATTATTGAGTGAATTAGGTACTACCGCTTGAATAGGATCAAAACACGAACCGTCATGAACGGCTAAAAATGAAATTCCTGCTTTTGAATCGCGGCGTGTACGGATCCAGCCTTTTACTGTTACTTGGCTGTCTACCGCAACCTTGCCTTTTAATAGCTCTGAAATCGCTAAATGGCTCATCTTCACTCCAATGATATAAGTTGCCTAATATAATAATGCTGTGCATTGCACTTGAATCGACTATCTTACCCTCGTAAATCAAATAAAAAAACTATTGAGGCGTACTCTTTAGTAGTTTTTCTTCAATTGAGTAAAATAGCAGCAATATTTTGCGTAAAATTTGCGTTTATTTAAATTCTCGCTGCGCTAATTGGTTATTTTGTGGCATTATTAACAATTCTCAATAGGATAACTGTCCTTTAGTCTTTAATTAAATTGTATAACAGGTGCTATGAAACAAGTTTTTATTCTTCGCGGCTTACCAGGCTCAGGTAAATCATATTACGCACAAAGCCTTGCTGATGAGTTGGTAGCTGGTAATGAAAGTGATTATGTCGTGTGCGCAACAGATGATTATTTTTACAATAGCGAAGGTGTGTATCAATTTGATAAGTACAAGTTATCTGAGTATCACAATCTAAACCTTGCACGCTTTATTAATGCCTTAGCAGAAGAAATCCCGTTAGTAATTGTTGATAACACTAATATTAAAAAGTGGGAATTTATCGCCTACGCACAAGCGGCCACTGCACTGGGTTATCAAGTGAAAGAAGTGATCGTTGGTGAAATTAAAGATAAATCGCTGCAGCATCTTTACGCCAAGCGCTGCGAACATAAAGTACCGCTTCGAATGATCAGTAAAATGGCATATATGTTTGAATGGTAAAGTTTAAAGGAAAAGGAAGCATCAGCTTCCTCAATACGCCTGTTGTTCAATGGCTGCATAAATAGCATTGCATAACTTAGTTAAGCTTTGTTCGTCGCTTATGTAAGGCGGCATCAAATAAATTAACTTGCCAAACGGGCGTATCCACACACCTTGCTCGATAAAAAAGCGTTGAATTTTTGCAACATCTACACCTCTATTAAGCTCAACAACTCCAATTGCCCCCAATGTTCGCACATCGACGACTGCATCAAGTTGCTTACACTTTGCAAGCTGGGTTGTTAGTACATCATTTATATGTTCAATTTGTTCTTGCCATGGTTGCTCGAGCAGTAAATCAATACTCGCGCAGGCTGTGGCACATGCAAGTGGGTTACCCATAAATGTTGGGCCATGCATTAATACGCCGGCTTCACCTTCACTAATGCCAATAGCGACTTTGCTGGTGGTTAATGTCGCAGAGAGCGTCATCATGCCGCCCGTTAATGCTTTGCCAATACATAAAATATCTGGCTCTATGTTAGCGTGTTCAACAGCAAACAAGGTGCCGGTGCGACCAAAGCCTGTGGCGATTTCGTCACAAATAAGTAAAACATCATATTTATCACAAAGAATGCGCAGGTGTTTTAAGTAATCAGGGTGGTAAAAATTCATGCCCCCAGCATTTTGTACAATGGGTTCAATGATAAATGCCGCAACATCTTGGTGGTGAGCTGCAAAGTAGCTTTCAAGCGTATCAGCTTCTGCAGGGCTAAACTCGCCATTAAATTTAGCACTCGGCGCAGGTACAAAAACATGTTCAGGTAAAAACCCTGAGTACATGCTGTGCATTGAATTAACCGGGTCACAAACGCTCATGGCTGCAAAGGTATCGCCGTGGTATCCCTTAAGCGGTGTCATTAGTTTTTGTTTGCCGGTATAACCTTGGCTAAGCCAGTACTGCAAGGCCATCTTAATGGCAACTTCAACACTCACAGAGCCACTGTCGGCTAAGAACACCTTATCGAGTGACTCAGGTGTGATGCTTACTAGCTTTTTACACAGTTCAACAGCGGGCTCATGAGTTAAGCCACCAAACATGACATGGCTCATTTTACTAACCTGTGTAGTGATTGCCTCATTTAAAACAGGGTGGCAGTAACCATGAATCGCACTCCACCAAGAGGCCATACCATCTATTAGGCTTTCGCCTGTTTCTAAGAAAATACGATTTGCATTGGCATGACTGACTGGGTAAACGGGAAGGGGCTGAGTCATAGAAGTATAAGGGTGCCAAATATGCTCACGATCAAAATCTAAATCGATTGTTTGTTTATTAATCATATGTAAACTTTATATCACTTCGGTTCGTTGACAATGTTACGTCAAGTCGTAGACTAAGCCAATCAAACCGTCCCAATAATTTAAAAAAAGAGACTATTATGGAGCTCGCAGTTGTCCGTCACGATTGGACTCACCAAGAAGTAAAAGCATTATTCGAAATGCCATTCAATGATCTGTTGTTTAAAGCGGCCAGTGTGCATCGTGAAAACTTCAACCCAAATGAAGTACAAATTTCTACTTTGTTATCGATTAAAACCGGTGCTTGCCCAGAAGATTGCAAATATTGTCCTCAGTCAGGTCATTATAAAACAGACTTAGACCGTGAACGCCTTATGGAAGTAGAAAAAGTGGTTGAGCAAGCGCGTGTTGCTAAAGAAAAAGGCGCAACCCGTTTTTGTATGGGTGCTGCGTGGTCTGATCCGAAAGAACGTGACATGCCATATATTTCAAAAATGGTAAAAGAGGTTAAAGAGCTAGGCCTTGAAACCTGTATGACCCTTGGCATGCTAGATAACGAAAAAGCCCATGCATTAAAAGACGCGGGCCTTGATTATTACAACCATAACTTAGATACATCCCCAGAGTATTACCAGCAGATCATTACAACACGTACTTACCAAGACCGTTTAAACACCATCGATAACGTGCGCGATGCCGGCATGAAAGTGTGCTCTGGTGGTATTGTTGGTATGGGCGAGCAGGCTGCTGACCGTTTTGGTTTATTAATGCAATTAGCTAATTTGCCGCTGCAACCTGAGAGTGTGCCAATTAATATGTTGGTTAAGGTTAAAGGCACGCCACTTGAAGATGTAGAAGACTTAGACCATTTTGAGTTTATTCGTACCATTGCTGTTGCACGTATCATGATGCCGAAAAGCTATGTTCGTTTATCAGCTGGTCGTACGGCGATGAATGAACAAATGCAATCTATGTGTTTCTTTGCTGGTGCTAATTCTATTTTCTACGGTGATAAACTACTGACTACAGAAAACCCTGAAGCAGACGCAGACATGATGCTGATTAAAAAATTAGGCATGAACCCAGAAACCCGTGAAGATTATTCTGATGAAGCGGTTGCTGCATCACTTTCATCAAAAGTTGCTGATAAAGCAACATCAGAACTATTTTACGAAGCGTAATATTTAAATGGCTTTTGATTTTATTGCCGAGCATCTTGTTGAGCGACAAGCAGATGCATTACTGAGAAAGCGTCAACTTGTTGAGCAATCAAGCGGGCGCTTTATTCAGGTTGCAGGTAAACAGTATTTAAATTTTGCCAGTAATGACTACCTTGGCTTTGCTGATGATTTTATTGAAATACAAGCGCAGCATCTAGGTAGCCATAGTTCAGCATTAGTAAATGGTTATAATAAACCACAACAACAGCTTGAGCAGCGTTTATGTCAGCTATTAGGCTACGAAAGCGCCATGTTATTTAATAGCGGATTTAGTGCTAATAGCAGCGTATTAAAAGCGTTGTTTCAAGATAAAAGCGTGGCACAATCATCGGCAATTTTTCAAGATAAGCTCAATCATGCCAGCCTAATTGATGGCGGCCTTCATTCTGCCGCTGCCATGGTGCGGTTTAATCATAACGACCTTAGGCACTTAGAATCTCGGTTACAAAAGTCAAAAGCAAAGCATAAGCTCATAGTGAGCGAAGGGGTGTTTTCGATGGATGGCGATCAAGCCCCCATTGAAGCACTCTGTAAACTAGCTAAACAATACAATGCGTGGTTGATGATTGATGACGCCCATGGCTTTGGCGTGTTAGGCGAGCAAGGCTTAGGGAGTTGTGAGGCAATCAAGCCGGATTTACTGATCATCACTTTTGGCAAGGCATTGGCAAGTAGTGGCGCTTGCTTGCTTGCATCAAAGAAAATGATTGATTACATGTTGCAGTTTAATCGTGAATACATATATTCAACGGCGATGTCACCACTGATGGCAAGTTGTACTCTAGAGCGACTCGAAAGGTTATTAAATGCGGATAAGAGACGCTCTCAGCTGACAGAGAATATTACCTACTTTAGAGCGCTTGCTAAAGAGCATAACTTAGCATTAATGGAATCAACAACGGCTATACAACCTTTGGTATTGGGCGATGCAGAACATACTCTTGCTGTTGCTAATAAGCTTAAAGGTAAAGGCGTGTGGTTAACCGCTATTCGACCGCCCACGGTGCCATTTAATACCGCACGACTTAGAGTCACCATAAGTAGCGCGCATCACCCTGACGATATAAAAATGCTGGTTAATTCGCTAGTGGAGTGTTTATGAGTGTTCAACTGCAAGCGCCTTTAAGCTTTCAACACAGTAATAAGCTAACAACACAAACTAAGTTCTCTAAAGCAGCTGCAAATTACACAAGCCATGCTAATGTACAAAAACAAGCGGCTGCGCACTTATTTAAAATGATGGCCAGTAAACATCAGCAGGGTACTTGCCTTGATTTAGGTGCTGGGCCTTTTGTTAACACGGCAATGCTTAAAACACATTTTGATACTGTATTAGCAATGGACTTAAGTCATTCCATGCTAAGCACAGAGCAAAACCCGCATTGTTTAAAAGTGTGTGCTGATATGGATAACCTACCTTTACAGCAAAACTCCCTTGATTGTGTGTTTAGTAATTTTGCAATGCAATGGTCTGCTGACTTAGAGGCACTATTTAAAAATCTTTTTTCTGCATTAAAAGCGGGCGGTAAGGTTTATTTAAGCTGCGTGGTAGATGGATCGCTCAAAGAGATCAAACAAGCTTTTGCTTGTTTAGACGAGCAAAACCATATTAATCAGTTTCATAGTGCTAGCCACATTATTGAGTATGCAAAATTGGCGGGGTTTAAACTCAATTTTGCAGCTGATAAATGTTATATAGATGCCTATAATTCTCCTTTAGATGCGCTGCGGTCGATAAAAGCGATTGGTGCTACCTCATTGCAAACTAAGCAAAAACGCCAAGGGTTATTAACGAGGCAGGCACTTAATAGTGTTTGTAGGGCATACCCTCTGGTTGATGGGCATGCTAGAGTGAGCTATCAAGTTGTCCTTTTAGAACTAGAAAAATAGAATTAACTCAAAAATGAAAGAATTTTTTATCACGGGTACAGACACCGATGCCGGAAAAACCCATGTCACCAGTTTATTATTAAACTTACTAGCGCAACATAAACAGCGTGCGGTGGGTTTTAAACCCATTGCAGCAGGTGCAGAAGAAGCATTTGGTCAGCTAGTGAATGATGATGCATTAACCTTAATGGAAAGCTCATCAATTGGGGTTAAATATAACATTGTTAACCCATTTACCTATGAGCCACCCATTGCACCGCATATTGCAGCTGCCCAAGTAGGTGACAGACTGACATTTGATAAACTTGATGTTGCTTATGCAAATGTAAAAGCACTCAATACCGATTATATTCTTACAGAAGGTGCAGGCGGTTGGTGTTTACCTATCAACGAAACCGATTTACTCAGCGATTGGGTTAAATCACAGAACCTTAATGTTGTTCTAGTAGTAGGCATGAAGCTTGGTTGCCTTAATCACGCACTATTGACAGCTGCTCACTTTAAAGCGCTTGGTGTAAATTGTGTAGGTTGGATAGCAAATCATGTAGACCCAAACATGCGTGAACAAGACGCCAATTTAGAAACTTTGAAATCAGCACTACCTTTCCCGCTCTTAGCGATTAGTCCCTACACAGACGGCACCCCTAAATTAAAAATTTACAAAACCTTACTTGAAATTTTATCTATCAACCCATAATAATTGAGTTGTTACTTTTGACATACTCTGTCACAATTGGTTGCAATTAGTTCCTTGCAACCAATTGCATACGCCCTAAACTGAGTTGGTAGAACACCCAGATAATTTTATTAACTAACGATTTTTAACCATGTCGTTAGTTAATACAATTGGTATGTTTATTCTGAGGTTTTTATGAAGCGTGTATTTTTGTTTCTACTTACAAACTTAGCGGTAATGCTAGTGTTAGGTATTGTGTTGTCTATTGTGATGAGCGTACTGGGTATTAGCCATCGCAGTTTAGGCGGCATTTTAGTTATCTCAACTGTATTTGGTTTTGGTGGCTCGTTTATTTCGTTATTTATGTCGAAATGGATGGCAAAAAAATCAACCGGTGCACATGTTATTGAACAGCCTCGTTCTGAAACAGAACAATGGTTAGTTTCGACGGTAGCTGCGCAAGCTAAAAAAGCAGGTATCGCGATGCCAGAAGTGGCTATTTACGATAGTCCTGAAATGAACGCATTTGCGACCGGTCCAAGTAAGAACAACTCACTGGTTGCTGTGAGCACAGGCTTATTACACAACATGAATCAAGATCAAGCTGAGGCGGTATTGGCTCATGAGGTATCTCACATTGCAAATGGTGACATGGTAACGCTTACTCTTATTCAAGGTGTAGTGAATACCTTTGTTATCTTTATGGCGAAAGTATTGGCAGGTATTGTTGATAACTTTCTTAATAGTGATGAAGAAGAGGGCGGTAGTAGCTGGACTTACTTCTTGTTCGATATGATTTTCCAAATGTTATTTGGTGTTCTAGCAAGCGTGATTGTTGCTTACTACAGCCGTAAACGCGAATTCTCTGCGGATGCGGGTGCAGCAAAACTAGTAGGTGCAGATAAAATGCGTAGCGCCCTTGAGCGTTTAAAACAAAACCATCCATCACAACTAGAAGGTTCAATGATGGCATTTGGAATTGCAAGCGGTAAAGGTGTTGCCGAGTTATTCTCATCGCACCCACCACTTGATGAACGTATTAATGCATTACGTTAATTTTAAATACGAAAAAGCCAGCATCAAGCTGGCTTTTTTTATTGTTGGTTTTTCTCTCGCTCGAGTTGTTGTGGCAATAATACCTCAATAATTTCACGGGCAGGTAAGGTATATCTTACGCCATCAAACATCACAGAAGTATGTTCATCAATACTGGTGATCCCTGTTAAGGTCCAGCCTTCACCGCGCTCTTTACAGTAAACTGTAGTGGTAGGTTGAATTACTTTAAATTCTTCACTCATCGAACTTAATCTAATTGCTTGAAATTGCGTTTATAGTAAGACAATAATGCCAGCTCATAAAGCAAAAAGAAGAAATTAACGTGTCTAGCCACGATGACTTAGCCTTTGACTTACGCCCAATTCGACATAAAGATTGCCAAGCGATATGGGATATTTTAAAAGATCCGCAAGTACAAACGTTTAATGATTACGGCGCTGATATAACGAAAGGTGACGTGTACGACTTTATTCAAGGCGACATAGAACGCTTTTATAATCAACAAGGCATTCGTTTAGTTATTGTTTTACGAAGTAGTGAGCAGGTTATTGGCAGCGTAGGCATATTTAACATAATTGACGGGCAGGGCATGTTGGGGTTTGAGTTATCGTCACAATACTTTGGCAAAGGAATAATGCAAAAGGTAATGGATATGCTATTTGAAAAACTGACGACCTTTGTACCTGGTCCGCTAAACAGTGTGTTAGCTTTAGTTAACCCAAATAACAGCGCAAGTATTAAACTTTTAACTAAATGTGGCTTTCAACAACATGACACTCACTGGGTAAAATACGTTAGCTAATTACTATAATAGTACAATCTTGTTCTGCTAGGGTTGCTACTATAAAATAGCGCCTCATTTTTACAAAGGAGCGCCAGCAACTATGGCAAAGGCCAAACCAATTACCAGTATTGAAAGTTACGGTATTTACAGTCATTGGGATGCAAAAGAGAAAGACCTGCCTCAAATTACCGAATTTACAACAGACGTTCCTGCACAGTTAGATATTGAATTTGGCTTTATTGTTAATATTAAAAAGGCTAAAGGACAAAAAATTAAATTTTGCGTTTACCACCCAGATATCCCCGATGAAGATGGCGAGATCATGCCACCATTTGAGGGTGAACAGTACGTTAAAACAAACGATTGGCAGTTTTATTTAGGTGATACGATATGGGCACCTGTTGATAATAAAGTTGGTATTTGGCGCATGACTATTGAGTTAAATGGCCATATAATTGCCGATAAATCCTTTAATTTATTAAAGGAAGCCGAAGGCACTGCCACTGAATTTTGGAAGCATCGCGGTTATTAATCTTTAAACCTGAGAGGGACTATGTATCAAGGAAGTTGTTTATGCAGCAGCTCTAAAGCAAATTGGGATACATTTGACGCAGAAATACCATGTTATGATGGTTTTGAACCAAGTAGAGGGAAGTAACAGCCATGATAGCGAATACACCAAAACCGCCATATTACGCCGTGATTTTTACGAATACCTTATCAGATGATACCGCCGGTTATGAAGAAGTGGCTAATAGAATGGTTGAGCTTGCAGAGCAACAACCTGGGTATTTAGGTATGGAGTCTGTTCGTGATGGTTTGGGTATTACGGTGTCGTATTGGCAAAGCTTAGATGCAATAAAAGCCTGGAAACAAAACGTAGAGCACTTAAATGCTCAACAGCTCGGCAGAGACAAATGGTACAGCGCCTTTACAACACGTATTGCTAAAGTAGAACGTGATTATTCATTATGATAATCATTAACCACAAAAAGAACACATCATACTGTTTTTGGTTTAATTTCAATCTCAGCATGACCCCTAAATTTGAGCTTTTTAATAAGCAGGGTAAGTGTGTAGGATCTAAAAAGGAGCTCATGAAATAATTAGCCACAATCACATTATTTGGAAGTGAAGAGTCAAAACGGTTTAAACGTTTGTTTCCAAAAAACACTCAATACTTGTTTAACTTAAGTGTGCTTAATGTAACTAGCATCACACCAATAGCAAACCCCATTACTAAACCACCCGATAAATCGGAACTAACACCTAATACATAATCCGACTCTCTGACATTTGTTAGCCAGTAAAAAAGCATGAACGAAACGCTAGAAATTAATGAAAGTAGAATTAGCTTTATCTTGTTAGACACAACAACCTCAATTAATTACGTATTTTATTTTATGGTTGTTAAGTAATAGCAGTTGTTGATTGATATTGCGAACAATCTTGAAAGTGTGTAATTGGATTGGAAAAAAGCCCAAAATAGTGGGCTTAGTGTTTATCGTAACTACAAAGTGTAATTAAAACCAATGGCAATACCGTCATCTTCGGTTTGTGACATCTGTGCTTCTTGCTCAGCGTCATTACTCGAGAAGTCGCTAAAATCTTTACGGGCTTCGATATATAAAATGGTGTCATCGCTCATAAAGTAGTGCGCACCAATTACTGCAAATTGGCGTTTAAACACATCTTCAGGGTCGGCATTAAAGTTTGGCTGAATAACATAGTCACTACCGGCATCAAAAACGTTATAAGCAACAAAAGTACGTATGTCATTATCAAAGCGATAGCTTAAAATAGACTCTAGACCAACAGCATCTTTTATTAAGCGGCCTAAGTTGTCTGTATCGTGGTTTTCGTTTTTATTGATATTCGCTGATGCATACCAACCTGGTTTATAAAAATCACCATAGGTAATGCCCATACCATAAATTAAATCGTTTACTGATTGATTTCTGCCACCTGCGTACACAATATCGAACTGGCCACGGTTAACACCAGCAGTAACTTTTAAATTAGGACTAACCGAGTAGGTGAGTGCGGCGCCATAAGTCGAGTTAAATTCTACTTTTTGTGCAGCATTGTTGCCTTGGTTCCAAAGTACTTCACAAGAGCTTCTTGAAATATCAACGATGTCGCAGGTATAAAATTCATCAGATTTTAACTGTGCCTGAAGAGCTAAATGAAAATCACCCCAGGTATTTCGAAACTGCAGTACTTTATCGCCGCGGCCTGTACCATTCACAGCACCATCATCTTTATTGTAGGTATAAACACCTGCAGCGTTACCATCCCACACTAAGCTGTAGTTGGTGTTGTAAACAACGTCGTACCATGCGCCCCATTGTTTACCTAATGTCACTTGGCCATAATCGTCATGTTTAAGACCAACATAGCCTAAACGGTTATATAAAAACTCATCTTGAATTGTTTCAAAGCGATTGTTGTAAACGATATCACTACTACCAACAGGGTTTACTCCCCATTCAAGTAGAGCAAAAGCTTGCCAGCCATTTTTTAATTGGCGCTTAAAATCAAAATTGATGCGTGATGCACCATTTACTACCTCAGTTTCGCCTTGAGTATTAATAACTCTTGCATCGATAAAGCCACCAACAGTGACACTATTGGTCTGATCTTTATAGATCTCGATGGCATTGGCTGTAGGTATGGCAAGCATGCCTGCAACAAATAAGGCAGTGTGTGTTCTTTTCATAGAGTACCTTGATTAAATATTGTCCCTAATAGGTATAATTTAGTTAAGAGACGGAGATTATCAAAGCTAAAATAGGGTCAAAAGTGAAAAATTATCATGCAACAAACCTACATCGAGGAAAAATTATTCACTTTAGGTTCACTGTGTTGAATTATCAATGAGTTAATAAGTCTAAAAAATAGGCACATTATGTCCTATTTTCTAAGTAGTAGTTTGAGATTGGGTGGGTAACGCCTAAATTATACAAACAGGTCATAAAGTAGCGTGCGTAGGAAAAGCCCACCAAAGTGGGCATTCAATGTTTATCTTAACTACAAACTGTAATGAAACCCTATAGCAAAGCCATCATCTTCAGTCTGTGACATTTGCGCTTCTTGTTCTGCGTCATCACTTGAAAAGTCGCTAAAATCTTTACGGACTTCCATGTATATAAGGTTTTGGTCGCCCATAAAATAATGAAAACCTAAAACAGCAAATTGACGTTTGAATACATCATTCGGATCAGCGTTGAAGTTTGGTTGGATAACGTAGTCATCTCCTGCATCATAGACGTTATAGGCAAGAAATGTTCGAATATTATTCTCGAAACGATAACTTAATATCGACTCAGAACCAATTGCCTCATTTATTAGTCGACCTAAATTATCAGTATCATGATTTTCATTTCTGTTGATATTTGCTGATGCATACCAACCAAGATTATCAAACTCTCCAAAGGTAACACTTGCACCATAAATTAAATCTGTGACTGATTGGTCGCGTCCTGTTGCATAAATAATATCAAATTGACCACGGTTTACACCGGCAGAAAATTTCAAATTGTCATTTAAATAATAGGTAAGGGCTGCGCCATACGTTGAGTTAAATTCTACTCTTTGTGCAGCACTATCAGTACCTTCATTCCAAAGTGCTTGGCAAGCAGTTCGTGAAATATCAACAATATCACAGGTATAAAAATCATCTGTCTTCAACTGTGCCTGAATAGCAATGTGTAGGTTACCGAAACTATTCCTATATTGTACTGTTTTATCTGACCGGCCAGTGCCGTTCACACCACCATCACCTTTGTTATAGGTATATACTCCAGCTGCATTACCATCCCACACTAAGCTGTAGTTAGTGTTGTAAACAACGTCATACCAAGTACTCCATTGCTTACCAAAGGTAATCTGACCATATTTATCGTGTTTTATGCCAACATAACCTAGGCGGTTATACAAAAATTCATCTTGTACAGTTTCAAAGCGGTTATTGTACACAATGTCATTACTGCCTACTGGGTTGATCCCCCATTCTAGTAGAGTAATTGCTTCCCAATCATTCTGCAGTTTACGGGTAAAATCAAAATTAATTCGTGAAACGCCATTAACAACTTCAGTTTCGCCTTGTGTAGCTATAACCCTAGCATTGATATAGCCACCAATTTTTACACTATTTTGATCATCTTTATATATTTCAATTGCATGTACACTTGAAATGCTAGTGACACTGGTGATGATTGTGAATAGAAGAGCTTTTTTCATATATATCCTTGCTTATAGCATTCCCTAAAGTCGAAAGATAACGAAAGCAATTGAATTATTAAAGCGGGGAAGGGGCTTTAACCGAAGAATAAATTAAAATATGAACTTTCTGAGAATAAATTATCCAAAATTGTGACTGGTATTTTTCAAGGATACTAATCAAAAATTGCTAAGCCTAAAAAATAGACACCTTCTGGCTAAGCGTTCTGAGCATGAGTTTAGTGTTTGGGGTTTCGGCACCTAAGCCATACAACAAGGTCATAAAATAGCAGTCGAGTAATATAGCTGCTTTTACTTTATTAAATTGCGGTTGGTCGGCAAAAACTAATGATTGAATTAGCTCCATGTGTTGTTGCTGGAATGATTGCGAAAATAATCGCTGGCTAAAGAGCACTTTATAAAAGCGGTGATGTAAACAATAAAACTGATAAAAATATTGTGCGTAATGATTAATCTTTAAGCGAGCAGGGCGATGTATATCGGTTTCTTTTGCGCGCTCTAACACATCATTAAATTTATCTTCGAGGCAGGCTTCTAAAATAGCCACTTTATCTACAAAATGATTAAACAAGGTGCCAACCGCTATGTTGCTTGCTGCTGAAATTTGCCGTGTAGAGGTATCGTTAAACCCTTGCTCAGTAAAGAGTCGCCAAGCCGCCTCTAAAATACGTTGGTGAGTATAGCCATGTTTGCTCATTTTTAACCTGCTGTTTTCATTTGGTTATTTTAAAAGTGAGCGTGCTCATATATATAAATGAGCACGCTCACTAAAGGTAGTCGTAAGTGTTGAGCTTGTAAAATTAGCCTGTGTATTTTATTAAACTTTCATGGCGTGCCAAGCGGCTTTAGTTTAAAATTGCACGCAGTTTCGTTTTTACTTTTTACCCGCTGGAGGGTACCGCTATCATTAGTACAGCTAATATCACCATGCAATTTGGTGCTAAACCTTTATTCGAAAATATCTCAGCAAAATTTGGCGATGGTAACCGTTACGGTTTAATCGGTGCGAATGGCTGTGGTAAATCAACCTTCATGAAAATCCTAAGTGGTGAACTAGAGCCATCTTCAGGTAATGTCAGCACAGATCCAAACGAGCGTATTGCTAAACTAAACCAAGACCAGTTTGCTTACGAAGAGTTTTCTGTAATCGACACAGTGATCATGGGTCATAAAGAGCTGTGGGAAGTAAAAAAAGAACGTGACCGTATTTACAGCTTACCTGAGATGAGCGAAGAAGACGGTATGCGTGTAGCAGACCTAGAAACTGAGTTTGCCGAAATGGATGGTTACTCAGCAGAAGCTAAAGCAGGTGAGTTACTAATTGGTGTAGGTATTGGCACAGAGCAACACTACGGCCCTATGTCTGAAATTGCACCAGGCTTTAAACTGCGTGTGTTACTTGCGCAGGTGCTGTTTTCTGATCCAGATATCATGCTACTCGATGAGCCTACCAATAACTTGGACATTTACACCATCAAGTGGCTAGAAGACGTACTAAACCAGCGTGACTGTACCATGATCATCATTTCGCACGACCGTCACTTCTTAAACTCAGTTTGTACACACATGGCCGACATCGATTACGGTGAGCTTCGTATTTACCCAGGTAATTACGATGAGTACATGTTTGCTGCAACGCAAGCTCGTGAGCGTCTACTAAGCGAAAATGCCAAGAAGAAAAGCCAAATTGCCGAACTTCAACAGTTCGTATCGCGTTTCTCTGCGAACGCTTCAAAAGCAAAGCAAGCCACATCACGTGCTAAACAAATTGATAAAATTCAGCTTGAAGAAGTTAAAGCTTCTTCTCGTCAAAGCCCGTTTATTCGTTTTGAGCAAGAAAAGCAATTATTCCGTAATGCCTTAGAGCTAACAAATTTAACACAAGGCTTTGAAGAAACATTATTCAGTGGCCTTGAAGGCCTAGTTGAAGTAGGCGAGCGCATTGCAATTATCGGTGAGAACGGTGTTGGTAAAACCACACTATTAAATACCCTTGCTGGTCGTTTAGCACCAAAACAAGGTGAATTTAAATGGTCTGATAACGCTAATATCGGTTATTACGCTCAAGACCATGCTGACGAGTTCGAACAAGACATGAACTTATTTGAGTGGATGGAACAATGGCAACAAGAAGGTGACGATGAACAAGTTGTTCGTAGTTTCTTAGGTCGTATGCTGTTTTCACAAAACGATATCAAAAAGTCAGTAAAAGTGATTTCAGGTGGTGAGCAAGGCCGTATGCTGTTTGGCAAAATTATGATGCATAAACCAAACATCTTATTAATGGATGAGCCAACCAACCACATGGATATGGAATCAATCGAAGCGCTTAACTTAGCACTTGAAGCATACGAAGGGACATTATTGTTCGTATCTCACGATAGACAATTTGTATCATCGCTTGCAAACCGTATTTGGGAAATCAAAGACGGCAAAGTTATCGACTTTAAAGGTACATACACTGAGTACCTAGCAAGCAAAGAAGCTTAATTAACTGATGAGTGATTAAAAGCCATGCATGTCATGGCTTTTTTGTGCTTCTAGAGTCGCATCTTGATGTGAGTTAGGGGATATACCCAAACCACATCAAGATACAGAATTCAGCGTTTCACAGGTGCTTAATATCAAGGCGTTACTTTGTAGAAATGGCAGTCCCTTTTAAGAAGTAACAACGATGAGAGTGAGTGCCTGTGAAGCGCCCAAAGGGTTGGTTTAAAAGCGATTTATACTGCGTTATCGATTTTAACAATAGAACCACTATTATTTGCAATCAATGCCTTGCCTAAATCGCTTTTAATTCCAACTGAAACTCGCATCTTGATGTGGTTTGGGTATATAATACCCGCCACAAAATAAGGACAAAAGTCCGCTTTTTAGAAAACTATTTAACTGAGGTGTATTTATGACTGTTGGCATTATTATGGGTTCCAAATCAGACTGGCCAACGATGGAACATGCGGCGTTAATGCTAGAAAAATTCGGCATTGAATACGAAACTAAAGTTGTTTCTGCTCACCGTACCCCTCAATTACTTGCTGACTATGCAAGTTCAGCTGCAGATCGCGGCATTAAAATTATTATCGCAGGCGCCGGTGGTGCTGCGCACTTACCAGGTATGGCTGCGGCGTTCACATCACTGCCAGTTTTAGGTGTACCAGTTAAGTCTAAAACACTAAATGGTGTTGATTCGTTATTATCTATCTGCCAAATGCCTAAAGGTGTTGCGGTAGGTACTCTTGCTATTGGTGAAGCAGGTGCTGCAAATGCTGGCCTTTTAGCGGCACAAATTTTAGGTTGCCAACAGCCTGAAATCTTCGCAAAAGTAGAAGCTTTCCGTAAAGAACAAACAGACACTATATTAGCTAACCCTAATCCTGCAGAGTAATATGAATATTCTAATTTTAGGTGCAGGTCAGTTAGCTCGCATGATGAGCTTAGCGGGTGCACCGCTTGATTTAAATGTTGTTGCCTACGATGTGGGTAGTGAAAAAATCATTCACCCATTAACTGGTGAAGTTCATAACAGCACATTACAACAAGCTATTGATAACGCAGACGCGATTACAGCAGAGTTTGAACACATTCCTGATGATGTACTTACACTCTGTTGTCAAAGCAATAAGTTTTATCCGGGTAAAGCGGCAATTAAAACAGGTGGCGATCGCGCACTTGAAAAAGCATTACTTGATAAAACAGATGTTGAATGTGCGCCTTACCAATTAATTACAGAAAAAGCGCACCTTATTGCTGCTGTAGAGCGTTTAGGCAAGCCACTTGTGATCAAAACTTGCCAAGCGGGTTACGATGGTAAAGGGCAATGGCGCTTAAAGTCTGATGATCAAATTGACCAAATCTGGTCAGAAATGGCAGATTTCATAGCATCAGGCACTGAAAGTGCGCCGCATTCTATTATCGCTGAAAAGATGATCCCATTTGACCGCGAAGTATCTATCATTGGTGCTCGCGACAAAGCGGGTAACACCGTTATTTATCCATTGACTGAAAACCAACACACCAATGGTGTACTTACGCTTTCAGTTGCGGGTAAAGAAAAAGCAGCAATTCAAGAACAAGCAGAGCTTGCATTTAACAAGTTAGCGCAAGAGCTTGATTATGTGGGTGTATTAGCAATTGAGTTTTTTGATGTACAAGGTACGTTATTAGTAAACGAAATAGCGCCACGGGTTCATAACTCAGGTCACTGGACACAACAGGGTACACACTGCTCACAGTTCGAAAACCACATGCGCGCTGTTGCAGGTCTACCATTAGGTAGTACAGAGTGTCTTCGCCCTACTGCTATGATCAACGTATTAGGTCAGCCTTCAATCCCACATTCAGTACTGGCAACGCAAGACGTTACTAGCCACTGGTATGGTAAAACGGCGAAACCGGGTCGTAAGATGGGTCATATCAATGTATCGGCCGATAACCTTCATCAATTAGGTGAGCGTTTAGCGGCACTGGCCGAAATCTTGCCAGAGCAAGACTACCCAGGTGTAGCTGATACCAGCACCCAACTTATTTTAAACTAATCAGTTTAAATTATTAAAAGCCGAGTTTATCTCGGCTTTTTAAGCGCTATTATTTATACGCAAACTTCGCTAATTTTGTACCTCTTGTCTCAAAGCACTTGCGTCAGGAACTTCTTGCTATAGACTAATATTTTTATATTAATATTAGTTCGTTATGTTACATCCTCGATTTAGAACAGTCGTATTTGCGTTCTTTATGGCGCTGTTTATGTCTGGATTTATGTCTTTAGTGATCAGCATTTTTAACGTTGGTTTAATCGATAACATTGCAAGCATTTCGCTTAAAGCATGGGCTTTTGCATTTTGTGTGGCATTTCCTACCGTTATTTTTGTTGCACCTGTGGTGCATAAGCTAACCAATAAACTTATCAGAGCGCCGTTGTGATAGCCGAACGCCCAAAGCAGTTTCTATTTATTGCACTATTTTTAGTATCAGCATTACCATTTGTTGGCTCTGCTACGGCACTTGTCGTCGGTGCTTTATTTGCCATGATATTAGGCAACCCGTTTGCAGCACAGTCACAAAAAATAAGTAAATGGATGCTAAAGTTGGCGGTGATTGGCTTAGGCTTTGCTGTTGATTTTAACCAAGTCATAGAAGTGGGGCGTAGCTCTATTGTGCTTACTATTGTCAGCATTACCGCTATTATTGGCCTTGGAGAAATTTTATCTCAGTTATTTAAGTTAAATAAAAACACCGGTGTACTTATTTCATTTGGTACCGCCATTTGTGGTGGTAGCGCCATTGCAGCAATGGCGCCGGTTATAAAGGCCAAAGATCACGAAGTAGCTATCTCACTCGCTGTAGTGTTTTTATTAAACGCCCTTGGCTTAGTGTTATTCCCAATGATTGGCCATTACTTTGGTCTGACTGAGCAACAATTTGGTGTTTGGGCTGCACTTGCTATTCACGACACCAGTAGTGTAGTGGGGGCTTCCGCTGCGTATGGGGCATCAGCCCTTGCTATTGCCACAACTATTAAACTAACCAGAGCGATGTGGATCATCCCTTATACAAGCATTGCGGGTGTGTTTTGGAAATCGGATGAAAAAGCCAGTATCCCATTGTTTATATTTGGTTTTTTAGCGGCGGCGCTAATTAACTCGAGCTTTCCTGAGTATCAAACACTGTGGCATGCACTTAATGTTGGTGCTAAACAAGTTTTAGTAATGACCTTATTTTTGATTGGTAGTGGTTTATCTATTTCAGTCTTAAAACAAGCGGGCATTAAACCTTTTATCATGGCGATGATCTTATGGATCATTGTCAGCAGTATTATTTTACTACTTATAGTAGACGGATTTATTTCATGAAAAACGCTTTATTAACTTCTTCAATAGCACTGGCTGTAGGCTTATTTGCTAACAATGTATCGGCTGCTGATTTACGTGTTGCTACCTTTAATGTGAGTATGGATGCAACTAACTACGCTAAAAAAGGCGAGGCGATCGATAAAGATGCTTTAAGCAAAGCATTAGCGAGCAACCACCAGCAAATTCGCAACATTGCCGAAATTATTCAGCGCGTAAGACCTGATGTAATTTTACTCAATGAGTTTGATTATATTCATGCCGACAAAGGCATTAACGTATTTCGTAAAAACTACCTGCAAGTATCGCAAAATAAGCAGGTTGCCATCGATTACCCGTATTACTTTATTGCAGCTGTTAACACTGGTTTACCTACTGAGTTTGACCTAGACAACGATGGTGTAAAGGGGCATTACAAAGGCGACGCACACGGCTTTGGCTTCTTTGAGGGGCATTATGCAATGGCCGTATTGTCGCGCTACCCAATCGATTTAGATAAAGCGCGTACATTACAAACATTCAAATACAAAGATATGCCAAATGCACAAATGCCCATTGACCCCAAAACAGGTAAGGACTGGTATTCAGCTGAAGAATGGCAAGCAATTCACCTTAGTTCTAAGTCTTTTTGGGATTTACCAATAGATGTAAAAGGCAAAACGTTTCATTTGCTTGCTTCGCACCCAACGCCGCCTGTTTTTGATGGTGACGAAGACCGTAACGGTAAGCGTAACCACGATGAAGTACGCCTAGTTGCTGATTACATCAACAATGCTAACTACATTTACGATGATAAAGGTCAAAAAGGTGGCTTAAAACCGAAAAGCCGCTTTGTTATTGTTGGTGATTTAAATGCTGCGCCAGAAGGGGGTAAGGCACGCCCGAATACCACGGACCAAATTTTAAAAAACCCATTAGTGAATACCTCTTTTACGCCAACAAGCAAAGGCGCTAAAGAATCGTATAAAGAAGATTACGCTAAAAACTATACCGCTTATTGGCAAGCTCGTGCTGATTACGTTTTACCATCAAATTATGGTATTGAGATAAACGATGGTGGCGTTTTTTGGCCACAGAAAAACTCTGAACTGTTCCGTTTAATTAAAGATCGTAACGCATCATCTGATCACCGTATGGTATGGCTTGATATCAGCTTAAAATAAGCTGTTATTAAACGGAAAACTTTGGCTGTTTATCCTATAAAAATTGCTATTTCATCAGTGCTTCTGCTTAAATAGGGCGAATTATAATAACCCGTAAGAAGCACTATGAAATTCAAAACCACTGCTAATAAAACGTTAGTGGCTCTCGCAGTCGCATCTAGCTTCATGCTAGCAGGTTGTCAATCAACCGCCTCAACGCCTTCTGAAGAACAAGTTACCAATGTAGCACCAGTTGTTGCTACTCCTGCTGATACAGGGTCAGCTGAAATCACGTTAGAGCAAGCAATGGCTCACCCTGATTGGTTAGGCCGTCAGCCTGAGCGTGCTTTCTGGAATGGTGATTCTAACAGCATCGTTTATGCACAAAAGCAACAAGGCAATGAGTTACGCGATTTATACGTTCAAGCGGTAAATAGCCAATCTGCATCACAATTAGCGTTAAACAAACTACACACTGTAGGCGCTAAAAACGCCGTTTATTCTGCAGATAAAAAGCAACAGGCTTATGCATTTGAAGGTAATATCTTCGTTAAAAACCTAAGCACTGGGCAAATTACACAAATCACTCACGATAGCGCACAGCAATCAAAACCACAGTTTTTAACTGATGGTAGCCTTGCATATCGCCAAGGTAATGCATTTTATAAAGTTGATTTAGCAACGGGTCGTCAAGTTGAATTAGTTAACTTGCACCTAGACGATGCACCTAAAGGTGTACAAGAGCCAGACACTTACATTGCAAAAGAGCAGCACAAACTAATAGATTACATTGCGCTGACGCACAAAAACAAAAAAGATCGTGAAGAGCGTAAAGCACAAATCAACGAGCAAAACGACAGCATTGCTAATGCACAGTTTTATTTAGGTAAAGGTAAGCGTTTAGCAGATGTACAGCTTTCACCAAATGGCCAAGCACTTGTTGCAGTAACCACAGAAAGCCGTTCATGGCGCGATGAAGGCGATATCATGCCTAATTACATTGCCGATGATGCACGCGTAAAAGCAGAAAAAGTACGCCGTCGTGTTGCCGATGAAAAACCAATCAGCTCAGACGTTGTTTACATCGACCTTAAATCAGGCGAGCAAACAACTCTGGCATTCGATACCTTACCAGGTTTTGATGAGGACGTACTTGCAGCTGTTAAGAAAGAAAACTACGCCCGTGATGGTAAAACTTATAAGTCTGAAAAAGCACCACGTGCTATCAATTTAATGATGGATTGGGGTTGGGACCAAAGTGCAATCCAATGGAACACAGATGGTTCACAAGTAGCTCTTATGCTTGAAGCATGGGACAACAAAGACCGTTGGTTAGCCACTGTTGATACACAAAACAATAAACTTGTTTCACAGCACCGTCTGCATGACGACGCGTGGGTTAACTATGCATACAATGATTTTGGCTGGTTGAACAACTCAGACACGCTTTACTACCTATCAGAAGAGTCTGGTTACAGCCACATTTATAAAAAGCCACTTAATGGTAAAGCAACGCAGCTTACTAAAGGCCAATTTGTTGTTTCTAACTTAACGTTAACGGCTGATAACTCAGCGATTTACTACAAAGCAAACGTTGAGCACCCAGGTCTTTACGAAATCTATCGTGTAAACCCTGCAAACGGTGAATCTGAGCAAGTAACAAACCTTGATGGTATGACTGATTACCAGTTAAGCCCTGATGAAAGCAAACTATTGCTAACTCACTCAAAAATTATGTCGCCGCCTGAGCTTTATGTTGCTGATGCAAAAGCAAACACCCAAGCAACTCAGTTAACGCATACAGTATCTGATGAGTTCTTAGCGAAGAAGTTAATCGCACCTAAGATCGTTGCTGTACCTTCAAGCCACACTGATCAGCCAATTTATGCAAAAGTATATTACCCAGCTGATTATAAAGAAGGCGAAACAGGTAAAAACCGTAAAGCGGTTATCTTTAACCACGGTGCAGGTTACCTACAAAACTCACACATGGGTTGGTCTGGTTACTTCCGTGAGTTTATGTTCCACTCACTATTGGCTTCAGAAGGCTACGTAGTAATGGACATGGACTACCGTGCATCGAAAGGTTACGGCCGTGATTGGCGTACAGCTATTTATCGTCAAATGGGTACGCCTGAGATCCAAGATTTAGCAGACGGCGTAAGCTGGATGGCAGACAACGCAAACGTAGATACACAAGCTGTAGGAACTTATGGTGGTTCTTATGGTGGTTTCATGACGTTTATGGCGCTATTCACACAACCTGATTTATTCAAAGCAGGTGCTGCACTTCGTCCGGTAACTGATTGGGCTCACTACAATGGTCCTTATACGTCTAACATCTTAAACCACCCAGATGTTGACCCAATTGCTTATGAAAAGAGCTCACCAATTTACTTTGCTGAAGGTCTTAAGAGCCATTTATTAATTAATGCGCCTATGGTTGATGACAATGTATTCTTCCAAGACTCAGTACGCTTAGTACAGCGCTTAATTGAACTTGAAAAGGAAAACTTTGAAACAGCTATCTTCCCAGTTGAGCCACATGGTTTTGTACAACCATCAAGCTGGCTAGATGAATACCGCCGTATTCATAAGCTATTTAAAGAAACGCTTTAACATTTAGAACAATTTAGAACTGACTAAAAAGCAGCCTTGATATTCAGGGCTGCTTTTTTTGTTTTTAATAGCAATTGATATTTACCATTAGATATTAGTATTTAACTTGTTTTGCCATAAATAATATCTTTATGTTTCTCGCTAATTAAACCCCGAAATCCATCACTCACTAAATTAGGCTGCTTTGTGTCGTTCATCGAATCTCGCTTCTGATTGCTTACAAGATATTCATTACCGTTGCCTTGCATTGAGCCCTGTTCTAGGTGAGTAATTTAATTACCTGTAACCCTTAGTAATATTGTTCAGAGACCTAGCAATATTATGAAACCAGCTAGTTATGTTAATTTAATAGCAAATGACACAAATGCTTTTAAAAATGAGCTACATCGACCATTAGTATGGCAACATAAATTTGCACGCGCCGTTTGAATGGAATAAGTTGAGTGATATGCCAATAAAACTTTACCTTTAGTAAATCCATATTGGTTTATGTAAAAATTAGCTTTATTCAAGTAATACGCCTACAAGTGCTCTTGATAACACTTAGCCTTTTGTTAAAGGTTGTTTAGGTCGCGCAACTACGGAAGCTGAGAACTATGAGCCAAAACAATTTGATGAAATTAGTAGAGTCGAAAGTTGCATTAACTCTGAGTTTAAAGCAGAGAGACCTTGTTATTCGATAGGTCCAAATGGTACCGATTGTCAAGAGTACAGTGATAGTTTAGCGGATAAATGTTTAAGATTATGTCAGGTGAAATAGTATGAATCTAAAAAAAATCCAGATATTGAAATTAGTATGGATAACCTGTTTTACTTTAGTCATTCTTTCTGTTTTAGAATCTGTTCAATATGTAAGCCAAACTCACGAGTTAGGAGTGTTCATACTAGTTTTACTTGGAATTTTAAGTTTTCCATTAGGTCCGTTTTTATTGTATCTAGTTACAGCTTTACCAACTATAGATTATCAAAGCAGTTTTGGTTTAGAAGTGTTTGTTATTAGTATCTGTTGCTTTATCGGTGGATATTTTCAGTGGTTTATAATTTTACCGAAAATTATTAATAAATATTGGAATTAGCTATTAATTTAAAGCCTCTCTAACCGAGGCTTTTGATTAGAATAATACAAATGGAAATAGGATGAAGCTAGTCTATTACTATCTAAGTTCAATTTGATAGATCTAAACCAATTTAGTGTACCACTATAGCAGTGATTATGATCCGGACTTGAGGAGATACATTCAGTCTGCCCCAATTTGTTTAGCGAAAATATATACTCGACCATTAAACTGATTAGTAAAGTTTAGAACTAATGGTGCATCTAATATGAATTTAGGTGTTTTCCACGAACAAATTTTGTATAAGGATGGAACAAATAGTGGCTTTTATTTTGCAGATCCTGATACGAGTGGATATTCATGCAAGGATAAAGAATACGATGATGCATTAATGAAGAAAGCAGAGGAACGAGCAAAAATCTCATTTGATATGAAAAACTATAATGTGATAACTAACAACTGTCAGGACTATGTTGATGAGGTTATTAACCAGTATTATAACGTATTAGCAGACCAAAATAGGCATGAACGATGAGATTCAAGTTGGTTTTATTAATATTGATTTTTGTTCTAGTTCTTATGCCGCCATTAAATATTTATGCTAAGTGGCATTTAAAAACATTCTCAGGTGGATTTATTTATACGCTTTTAAATTTGACTTATGTTCCCGATGATTATTATCCCGAATTCAGATAATAAGTGCACCACTCATGGTTAAACGGTGAGAAGAGATCAACTGCCTGTTGGTGGTACTCTGTAATCGCCAAAAAACAAGAGTAGATACCATGAGTTACAAGCAGTTGATCG
>NZ_JBECOT010000023.1:0-62801 GCF_040104395.1 Pseudoalteromonas sp. BZA4 | reverse complement strand
TCACCCGTCCGCCGCTCGACGCCAGAGGTGCAAGCACCTCTTCGTTTCCGCTCGACTTGCATGTGTTAGGCCTGCCGCCAGCGTTCAATCTGAGCCATGATCAAACTCTTCAATTAAAAGTTTTTTGTTTGAAGTAAACTTCAAACCATGCTCAATGAATTCTGATTTTGATACCTTTCGATATCGAATTGACTATGAAGTCACTCAGTTACATTTGAGACTCTAAATTTGTTTGCGTTACTTAGTAAACTAAGCTTCGCTGTTAGAACTCAATCTGTACGAGTGCCCACACAGATGATTGCTTTATATTGTTAAAGAACGTTGCGACGTTGTCGCTAGGGATGCGTATAATACACCCTTAATTTTTCGAGTCAACACTTAATTTCAAACTTTCTTTCGATTATTTGAAACCCAAGTTTCACTTAACTCTCTGCTACGTTGTTCAGCGCCTTTCGTTGCTGCCCGCCGTGTCAGTGGGGTCGCATTATAGGGAGATGGATTTTTTACGCAAGCACTTTTTTCAATAAAATTTAAAAAAACTTACTGTTCGCTCAGCTTTTGAACTAAACACCCTAAAACTGGGTGTTTTGCAGTCAATTTAGGCCTGTTTTGGTGTATTTATTTGCTTCGCTGTTACACTAGACTGAGCGCATTTTAAAATTAAAAGGTGAATTTATGACTATCCGTTCTTATAAAGGGATCACTCCGACATACGATAATAGTGTTTATATTGATGAGTCATCGGTTTTAGTGGGTGATATATCGCTTGGTAAAGATTCAAGTGTATGGCCTCTTGTTGCTGCGCGAGGCGATGTTAACTATATACGTATTGGTGAACGTACGAACATTCAAGACGGCAGTGTTTTACATTTAACTCGTGCCTCTAAGTCAAACCCCGATGGCTACCCTCTTATTATTGGTGATGATGTCACTGTTGGTCATAAAGTTATGCTACATGGCTGCCAACTTGGTAATCGTATACTTGTTGGTATGGGCGCAATAGTAATGGATAACGCAGTTGTTGAAGATGATGTGATCATTGGTGGTGGTTCACTGGTACCACCTAACAAGCGTTTAGAGTCTGGTTACCTCTATGTAGGTAGCCCTGTTAAACAGGCTCGCCCTTTAACAGAGCAAGAGCGCGCCTTTTTAAAAATCTCTGCTGATAATTATGTTCAGCTTAAAGATGAATACTTAGCTGAAGGCTAAAACACTTCGGTTAATTCAATTTGTCCTGCCGAGTTATACTGCTCATCTTCGATCAGTTGCTCGGCGAGCTCTTCGTAATCGAAACGATAAGATTCAAAGTAATTAACCGCACTGCTTTGATCTGCAAAATCATACTTGCTGGTATCAATAACACACTCCACCATCAAGCCACTTACTTGTGCGAAGAATACCAACTGCTTTTCTTCAGGCTTCAATTCGAGTCTGTCTATAAATTGGATAGCTTGATTCACGTAATTTCTCCTGCTTTAAGCGCGGTAACAACGGGAATAATTTCTGGCATTTTATTGCGCCATACAAAATAAGCTTGTGCTGCTTGGCCAACTAGCATGCCACAACCATCGAGTGTTAAACATGTTGGGTTAATCGACTTAACCCAACTGATAAATGCGGTATCGTCATTGGCGTAAAACATATCGTAAGCGCACTGACACGTAGCAACATGGTCTTCAGCTATACCCGGCAGGTCTCCAGTTACACTACTTGAGGTTGAATTAATCACCACATCATAGTTGTTTGCTGGGATATCATTTAAAGCAAAGCCCTGTACATCTATTTCACCATTAAAATGACTCGCTAGTGCCTTTGCTTTTTCGGCGGTACGGTTGGCTATTGTTAAGCTTTCGATATGCTCATTCAATAATGGCTGAATGACACCTCGCGCTGCACCACCGGCGCCAATAAGAAGAACTCGCCGCCCTTTTAAGGTGACATTATTAGCTAAAAGATCTTTAACAAGTCCTACACCATCGGTGTTATCACCCAGTAGACTGCCATCTTCAAGCTGTTTAATAGTATTTACGGCTCCGGCAATTTTCGCTTGCTCTGTTAGTTCATCGACCATGGCAAACGCTTGCTCTTTAAACGGCAAAGTGACATTAGCCCCTTTACCACCAGCAGCGAAAAACTCAGCGACAGTTTTTTCAAATGCATCTGTTGGTGCTAAAATGGCGCTGTATTGTATTTGCTCGTTTAATGATGCAGCAAATTGTGCGTGTATTGCGGGTGATTTCGAATGTTTTATTGGATTTCCAAAAACCGCGTATTTGTCCATAGTGAAGCAACCTCTTCGCCCTGTAGAGCTTTATTAATATTATGATTAAACGACTTTTTTCTAAATCGAAACCAACGCCTGAAACACCTACCCCAGAAAAAACACCTTACGAAATTATTGGCGGTGAAGCAGGAGCTCGAGCAATTGCAAATCGATTTTACGACATAATGGCCACAGATGAATACGCCAAACCATTATATGATATGCATCCTCAGCCTTTAGATAGAATTCGCCAAGTCTTCTTTGAGTTTTTATCTGGCTGGCTGGGCGGTCCTGACCTATTCGTTGAAAAATATGGTCACCCAATGCTAAGAAAGCGTCACATGCCTTTCCCTATTGATCAAGACTTACGTGACCAATGGATGCATTGTATGAATAAAACGCTTGATATCGAGATTGATAACCCACTACTTCGCGAAGGGTTGAGACAGTCGTTATCGCAACTCGCCAGCCATATGATCAATCAAAACTAACTAAGCTTTGCGCTATATCAATGTACGCTTTTTCTAAATAAAGATAATAAATTTTCCTTAATTTAGAAAAAGCGTCGTCGAATGAAGTCTATCCAATTTAAAATTTATGCCTTGTTAGCACTAACAGGCGTATTGGTATTATTTGCCAGTATATTTAGTAGTGCCCAGCAACAACATGAATTAGCAAGAGATACCGTTGAAAGCAACATAAAACTGCTTGCCGATAATTACTTCGATTCTATTAACACCATGATGCTAACTGGCACTATGGCTAATCGCGAAATTCTAAGTACTAAATTAAGAAGCCATCCTAATATTGAAGACGCCCATATCATTCGTAGTCCAATCGTTAATAAAATTTATGGGCCTGGAAATGCCAACCAAGTTGCGACTAACGATGCTGAGCGAAAAGCACTAACAGGCACTGAAGCACTATTTATTGATAATCAAAATAGTACGATGACTTATCTAAAACCTATGTTTGCTCGCAGTGACTATAAAGGAACAAACTGTTTAGGCTGCCATCAAGCACAAGAAGGCGATGTGTTAGGTGTAGTAAAAATTAGTTATTCGTTGGCTGATATTGAGCAAGAAGTATCGCAAAACACCTTAATGAATACGCTACTATTAGCGGCCATTTTCATTTCGGCTTTCTCACTACTAGCAGTGATGTTTAGAAAAATTTTCATCAAACGCTTAAAAGTCATTAGCCATACTATGCACTTGGCAACCACCAATAAAGATTTAAGCCTCACGGTAGATGACAGTAATAATGACGAGCTTAGCTCTCTTGCCACCAGCTTTAATCACATGATTGGTGCGTTTAAAGATAATATTGCTCAAGTTTCTCATTCTTCTAAGGTATTGATCCACTCTGCCGAAAGCATTTATGCCTCAGCGGATGCAACCGAGCAAGCGATCTTAAAGCAAAAGCAAGGGACAGATTCGGTCGCTGCCGCCATCAATGAACTAGAAAGCTCATCAAGCGAAGTTAAAAACACCACCCATTTTGCATCTGAAAAGTCAGAGCACAGTAATCAACTTGCACAACAAAGCTTACATGTTGCTGAGCACACTGAGCAAAGTATTAATCAACTTGCGGCAGATGTTAGAGCAGCTGCCGAGCAAGTAAGTCAACTGCAAACCCAAACGTTAGACGTTGGTAAAGTACTCGAGGTGATCAGTAGCATTGCCGAACAAACAAACTTACTTGCACTTAATGCAGCCATTGAGGCGGCTCGTGCTGGTGAAGCTGGCCGAGGCTTTGCTGTGGTAGCCGATGAAGTACGTACTTTAGCGACCCGCACCCATGACTCAACCGACGAAATTCGCCGCACTATCGACAAGCTACAAAGTGAAGCGGCACAAACAGTTAATACCATGAATAACTCTTGCGAAGAAGCAGACGAAAGAGCTGTGCAAGTTAAGCAAGTAGCTAAAGCATTACGTGATATTTCTTCACAAATGAGTGAGATAAACCAACTTAACGTGCAAATTGCTGATGCTACTGAACAGCAAAACCTCGCGGCTGAAGAAATTAACCAAAGTGTTATCGCAATTAGTGACAATGCCGAGCACTCATTAGTCGATGCCCATGAAAACCAAAAAGTCAGTGAAGAGCTGTTGTCGTTAGCTCGTTCACTGGATGAGCAAGTAAGACGCTTTAAATTAAGCTAAATTGCGCGCTTTTCGTGCAACTGCTAGAGTTGTTATATGCATTTCATAGTAAATAAGGATGTTTAAATGAAATTTATAACAACTCTTTTAGTCTGTATTGGAATTATTGCGGCGCTATTATTTACCTATCAGCACAGCGTTAACAATACGGCTGATCAACTAAGCACTGTTAATGAATATATTTTTCATGATGATATTCAACAGATTGCTCAATCTCTTCTCAGCCAAGATAAAACATCACAAAGCGATAAGTATGAACAAAGTATTGTTGGTGGTTTTGATAAGCTTATTCAGCACCCTGAATATTTTGAGGTGAAACTTGATTTCTATGCCTGTGATATCAGTCAATGCTTAACACAGGTTAGCGCCCCCATTGATACAACACCTGATAAGCTAAAGATATTAAAAGCAGAAGTGCTATTTAGTGTCTTGGCAGAGCTGCCAAGCAGTGACAGTGTTGCCACCCTCGTAGAGGGTGACAACACAATGTTGGTTCGAGTGGTTTCAATACTCGATTAAAGCTGCCACTGGCGTGCAACTAAATCAGACTCTTTGCTATTTAACCAATCTTGCGGGCGTAAATAGTACTGATACAGCTTAGCTTCTGGGCTATCTGCAGCAGGTACATAGTTATATTCCCAACGAGCTAATGGTGGCATCGACATTAAAATAGACTCAGTACGGCCACCCGTTTGTAAGCCAAATAATGTGCCGCGGTCCCAAACAAGATTAAACTCAACATAACGACCACGACGATACAATTGAAAGTCGCGTTGCTGATCGGTTGTTGGCGTGTCTTTGCGGCGCTCAATTATAGGAAGGTAAGCATCTAAATAGCCATTTCCTACCGCCTGCATAAAGGCAAAGCTTTGTTCAAAGCCAAGCTCATTTAAATCATCAAAGAATAAGCCACCAACACCACGTGTTTCACTGCGGTGTTTTAGATAAAAGTAATCATCACACCAGTTTTTATATTTATCATAAACCTCTGCACCGAATGGCTGACATAAATCGCTAGCCACCTGATGCCAATGTTGTACATCTGCAAAAACAGGGTAATAAGGGGTTAAATCAAAACCACCACCAAACCACCAAATTGGCTCTTCGCCTTCTTTTTCGGCAATAAAGAAACGGACATTGGCATGGCTAGTTGGAATATGTGGATTATTAGGATGGATCACTAATGACACACCACATGCATGAAAGCTACGACCAGCGAGCTCTGGACGATGTGCTGTTGCTGATGCTGGCATTGACGCGCCAAATACATGCGAGTAGTTTACCCCACCCTGTTCGATGACATTACCACCTTGGATAACACGAGTACGACCACCACCGCCTTCTGCACGTTGCCAATTGTCTTCAACAAATTTTGCTTTGCCGTCAGCATTTTCAAGGCCCTGACAAATTGTATCTTGTAAGGCCATTAAATAGGTTTTAACTTGTTCGAGTAGCTCGCTTTGCATGTTTATCCTCTAAATACTTTACCGGTCGCTGCGTCTTTAATCACACTTGGTTGGCTGTTGCCACCTAACGGCTCATCAACATAAAAATCTACTGTGTCTGCAAATTCGCTTTTCGCTTGTACGATAGTCATTACAGTTTCTTGACCGGTTAAGTTTGCACTTGTTGAAACCAACGGCTTACCAAATTGCTGACACAGGGCTTTTACCGTTGGATGATCAGTAACACGTACCGCAATAGTATCAAACTGGCCTGTTAGCCACTTTGGCGTTTCTTTTGCTGCTGGCATCACCCAAGTGATAGCACCTGGCCATTGTGAAAAGATATCAGCACGTTTATCCATCGGGATTTTGGCATCATCTACATACTTTAATAACTGGCCATAATTGTCAGCAATTAAAATTAAGCCTTTTTCTACAGGGCGTTGTTTGATGGCTAAAAGCTTTTCAACCGCAGCTTGGTTATCAGGATCGCAACCAAGACCAAAAACAGCTTCGGTTGGGTAAACAATTACACCGCCTTGCTGCAAAGCGTCAATTGCATTGGCTGGTTGTGCAACAGGATCAGACAAAGAAACTCTCCTAAATAAACAAATTACAAGTGCATTAAGATTCGACTAACTTATGCATACACGACTTCTGCGGGCATTGTAACACAACACCTGAAGCTGTTTTCTTTTCGGTCATAATTGGCCACTGGCAGGCCGGGCACTCAGTCGCCACAGGTTTGTGATTAAGGGTATATTTACAACGCGGATAGCCATCACAAGAATAAAAGGTTTTGCCAAACTTATTATTACGCGCAACCAGCTGGCCTTTTTTGCATTTAGGGCAAGCAGGTAATTGAGGGGCATCGTCAGGCTCTTCATCATGAGCAATGTAATGGCACTCAGGATAGCCGGTACACCCAATAAACATACCGTAGCGGCCATTTTTAATTACTAATGGCTTACCACACTCTGGGCAGGCACTGTCTTCGAGTACTTTTATTTGTTGGCTATCGTGATGAGCTAATGGGCGGATAAAGTCACACTTTGGGTAACTGGCACAGCCTAAGAACGGCCCTGACTTTGAGTTGCGCATAACCAATTCAGAACCGCATTTAGGGCAAACCTCATACTCTTTTTCGAGTGCATGTTTATCTGCAGAAAAAAGAGAATGGTCGATTTTACTCATAAGATTCCTTTGGGGTTGGCTAATTTTCGCCTAATATACCCAAACTCAACAAAGATACAAGCAAAGTCGAATTAATGTAATACATCGGCTGGCTCGTCAAATATTAAGTCTTCCATTTGTGCGTAAGCTTGCTCTGACCCTGGTACATTAAATAACACCATAAGCACTACCCACTTTAGATCTTCCAAAGAAATAAATGGTTTATCTAGAGCACAAAGCCTATCTATCACCATTTCGCGAGTTACGGTGTTAATTACACCTATTTGCTCGATAAACATTAAAAAGCCGCGACACTCAACACTTAACATTTGGCATTCACTATCAGTGTAAATACGCATAGCATGTTGTGGTTGGGCATTAAGGTACGGGTAGATATCGCTTTGTTGTAAGTCAGCAAGTTGCTCTAGCCAATCAAGGGCTTTGTAGATTTCAGGTTTATTGAAGCCAGCACGAACCAACTCATCGGTAAGTTCGTTCTCTTCAGTAAAGATTTCAGCTTCACTATGGATATAGTTTTCAAAAAGATACATGAGGATGTCAAACATGTTTATGTCCTCCTAGTCTTATATAACCATCTAGTACTCGTTCGATTTTATCTGCGAGCTCTAGGTCGAGTAACCGAGCTTGTACTTCGTCTACAGGTAATTGGCTGCGCTGTGTTATTTGATCAACACTTGTTACCTCATACCCTATACTTTTGAACACTGGGCAGTCGGGTTCATCTGCAATAGGCTGTTCTATACTATATAGACTGTTTTCACAGAAAAAGCTCACTTCATCAAGAATATCAGTAATATTTTCTGTCAATTTAGCGCCTTGCTTAATTAAAAAATGGCTTGCCTCTGATAGTGGGCTTTTTATCGAACCCGGCACGGCAAACACCTCTTTATTTTGCTCAAGCGCATAGCGCACTGTCACCAATGAGCCACTTTTAATTTGCGCTTCGACAATCAATACACCTAATGACAACCCAGAGATAATGCGGTTTCGGCGCGGAAAATTAGCGGCATTAGCAGCCGTTCCCGGTAAGAACTCAGAAACCAACAAGCCCCGCTCAGCAACCTGTTTAATGAGTAAGCGATGGCGTTTTGGATAAGCAATATCGATACCCGTACCAAGTACGGCAATCGTATTGCCTGACCCTGCTAATGCGCCTTTATGGGCTGCACCATCAATTCCCATAGCCATACCTGATGTCACCGTCATGCCAACAGCAGAAAGTTGATGGGCAAACTCAGCAGCGACTTCAAGCCCTGTCGGTGTTGCATTACGGCTACCGACAATTGCTATTTGCGGTGACAGTAGTAGATCCGTATTACCTAAACAAAATAATAAGATAGGTGCACTGGCTATTTGTTTGAGTAAAGGCGGATAGCTGCTATCAAAATAGCTTATGACTTTGATTTTAAGTCTTGCTATTAATTCTTGGTAGTGGGCTACTAACTGCCAGTCAGTATTAACTAAGTTATCGGCTTGGCTTTGTGATAAACCCAGTTGCTGAAGCTCTAAACTAGATAGCTTAAATAGCTCATCCAGTGGCTGTCTTTGACTTAATGCAATAAGGCTTTTTATTCCAAGCCCTTTACATAAATAAAAGGCAAGCCAATGGGATAGCTTGCCTGAAACCTGTGCCATGCTCCCTCCTTAGAGCGCCCAAATTGTGAGTTAGTTTATAACTGCATAATCTCCAACTCGGATCGGGTGCTGATTCTTAACAATCAATGCATAGCTAACGTTGTCATATACCTTAAACACCATTAACTCACCGACTTTTTCCTTTGGCATGTGCCATACATTACTGTCTTCGTCGCTTTCAATTCCTAACACATCATTTGCATCAGTCATGAATTTCTCAAGACTGTTTGAATCTTCGCGGTAACGCGGACCATTGCGGCCGTCATACACTTCAGGTGATTGACGCTGAATATCAAGTACAAAACCTGGTTTCACTTGGTCTGAACCTAAGTTTAGTACAACAATGTCCATGGTACTAAATTCACGCATTTCATTAGCTGCGGCGATAATAGTGCCATCTAAAGTAGCTTCAGGGCGTTTCATAGTGAAATAGGCTGGCAACATTTGCCCTTCCATCGCCGGCATTAAAAAGTCATGCGGCTTAATTTCTTGTTTTACCAGTTCAACTTTAACTGAGGCAGGTACGCCGTTTTCTACGTCACCGCTTCTAAATGCGCGAACAATCGCCACTAATTCCGCTTTATTCGCTAGTACTTCATTGGTATTTGGATCAACAAGATCATTGCCTTTACGGTATACGCCATAAGCTTCGTTAAGTGTTAAGTCACCTTTAACGTAAAGCGTATGGCCCATAGTATTCATTTTGGTATTAACACTGGCACCCAAAATATATGGTTTTTGTGCAATAACATCGGCGCTAATCGCTTGCTCATAACTCAAATATGGGCGCAGCAACTCCAAAGGCAACGTCGGCACTGCTTGCTTGCCTTTTGGTGTAATTCGCCCTTCTGGAGAGAGTTTTTTATAACGCGCATTTTTAACTAAACGAGGATTTCCGTCTTTATCGTAAATTAAAGTGAGCGCATCACCCGGGTATATTAAATGCGGATTCGCAATTTGCGGGTTCATTTGCCATAAATCAGGCCATTGCCAAGGTTCATCAAGATACACGCCCGAGATATCCCAAAGCGTATCGCCTTTTTTGACAACATATTGTTTTGGTGCATCTTTTTTAATTGTTAAAACATCAGCAGCTACCGGAAAAGCACAGCTAATGGCTAACAAAGCCGCAACTAGTGGGTATCTCATTTGGCTTCCTTGAGTTGTTTTTAGATTATTATCGACCAAAACCTGTTAAAGGTGAACACGAATGGCTAAAATAAGAGCATACAATACCCTAAATGAATCACAAGTGTAAAAGGTAACTATGGCTAGGTTAGAAGTTTTGAGATTTCCGGATGAGCGTTTACGTACAATCGCGAAAGAAGTACCAGAAGTAAACGATGAAGTTCGTCAAATCGTCAAAGACATGCTTGAAACTATGTATGACGAAAACGGTATCGGCTTAGCAGCGACGCAAGTAGATATCCACCAGCGAATTGTGGTGATCGACGTATCTGAAGAGCGCGACCAACCGTTAGTGTTAATCAACCCAGAAATCACCAAAAAAGATGGTTCAACTGTGAGTGAAGAAGGCTGTTTATCTGTTCCTTACTCATACGCAAAAGTTGACCGCGCAGAAACAGTTACTGTTAAAGCGCTTAATGAAAACGGTGAAGAGTTTAGCCTTGACGCTGACGAGCTATTAGCGATTTGTATTCAGCATGAGCTTGATCACCTTAAAGGCACCCTATTTATTGATTATCTATCGCCTTTAAAGCGCCAACGTATCCGTAAAAAGCTTGAAAAAGAAGCTAAGCTGGCTGCTAAATCATAAGTTAATCAATAGGAATATCTGTGACACAACCATTACGCATTATTTTTGCTGGTACGCCGGATTTCGCTGCGCGCCATTTACAAGCACTGATTGACTCAGAGCACGAAGTTGTTGGTGTATATAGCCAACCGGATCGACCAGCGGGCCGAGGTAAAAAGCTAAAAGCCAGTGAAGTTAAAGAACTGGCACTTGCTCATGATTTACCTGTATTTCAACCGCAATCACTAAAATCAGATGAAGCATTTGCAGAGCTTACCAGCCTGAACGCCGATATTATGATTGTGGTGGCGTACGGCTTACTGTTACCAAAAGCGATTTTAGATGCACCGCGCTTAGGCTGCTTAAACGTGCATGGCTCTATTTTACCGCGCTGGCGTGGTGCTGCACCGATCCAACGTGCTATTTGGGCTGGTGACAATGAAACCGGTGTAACAATAATGCAAATGGATGAAGGCTTAGATACCGGCGATATGCTGCATATCAGCCGTTGCCCGATTGATAGCACAGAAACCAGTAGCTCTTTATACGATAAATTAGCTGCACTGGGTCCTGATGCACTGATCAGTACAATCAATCGTCTTGCTGCAGGTGAAATCACCCCAGAAAAGCAAGATGACGCACAAGCAAATTACGCCAAGAAGCTATCAAAAGACGAAGCCAATATTGATTGGTCAATGGATGCTGCGCAAATTGAGCGTAATATCCGTGCCTTTAATCCATGGCCTGTTTGCTTTACTGAAATGGCAGGACAAACGGTAAAAATTTGGCAAGCCGAAGTTGTATCGCAAACTGCACAAGCCGGTAAAATCATTGCTGCTGATAAGCAAGGTATTACCGTTGGCTGTGGGCAAGATGCACTTAAAATCACCCTTCTTCAACCACAAGGTAAAAAACCAATGGCTGTTACTGACTTTTTAAATGGTCGCAGTGATTGGGTTGAACCTGGCTCAGTATTAGGTCAAAGCAATGAGTAATGTAAGAGCACTTGCTGCTGAAACCCTCTATAACGTGGTCGATAAAGGTGCATCGCTAAATCAAGAACTACCTTTTGCAAGCCAAGGATTATCGCCGAAAGATAAAGCCCTACTACAACAAATTTGCTACGGTGTGCTGCGCTATTTACCTAGCCTAGAAAATTATTGTCAGCAACTTTTAGATCAACCACTAAAAGGTAAGCGCCGTATTTTCCAGTTCTTGTTGTATGTGGGTATTTACCAACTTCAACACATGCGTGTACCGCCTCATGCAGCAATCAGCGAAACGGTTAATGCGCTTCAGCAAATGCGCGCACTGGGTTTAAAAGGCCTGATTAACGCTATTTTACGCAGTTTCCAACGTGAACAAGTTGAGCTTGAAGAAAAAGCAAAGCAAATTCATGTTTGCAAATTTAACCACCCAGGTTGGTTTATCAGACAAGTAACCGCTGCTTACCCTGATAACTGGCAAGAAATCCTTGAAGCGAATCAGCTGCAAGCACCTATGTGGTTACGTGTAAACCAAGCGCAATATAGCACCCAAGAATACAGCGAGATGCTTAAAGCAAATGATATTGAGCATACCCTTAATGCTGATTTTCCTGATGGTATTAAACTAGCTAAACCGTGTGATGTATACGCACTGCCAGAATTTGATACCGGTGCCTGCTCAGTTCAAGATGCTGCGGCACAATTAGCAGCACGCTTTTTAGATCCACAAAATGATGATGTCATTTTAGATGCGTGTGCAGCGCCAGGTGGTAAAACGTGCCATATCCTAGAGCTTGCTGATGCCGACGTATTAGCACTTGATAGCGACAGCGAGCGCCTAGAACGCGTTAAACAAAACTTAGTGCGTATTGGTTTAGCTGCCGATTTACAATGTGCCGATGCTTCACAACCTCACATCTGGTGGGATGAGCAGCAATTTGACCGTATTTTGCTTGATGTGCCTTGTTCAGCTACTGGCGTGATCCGTCGTCACCCTGATATTAAATGGTTACGTCGTGCATCTGATATCGAAGATCTGGCTAATTTACAAGGCGATATCTTAAATAGCATCTGGCCTCTACTTAAGCCAGGTGGTACGTTAGTTTACGCGACCTGCTCAGTATTACCGCAAGAGAACCAACAACAAGTTGCTAAGTTCCTTGCCAATAATCAAAGTGCTGAACACATACCTTTGCATGAAAACGACACCCCAACGATGCCTGGCCTGCAATTACTGCCTGGTGAAAGTGACGGTTTCTATTATGCAAAGCTAGTTAAAAAACACTAATAAGAACACGCTATGAAAATAATCATACTCGGTGCCGGACAAGTTGGTGGCACACTGGCAGAAAACCTCGTAGGTGAGCAAAATGAGATCACCGTTGTCGATATCGACGGTAACCGTTTGCGAGAGCTACAAGATAAGTACGACTTACAAGGTGTTACTGGTCACAGTGCGCATCCCGATGTATTGCGTCGCGCAGGCGCAGAAGACGCCGATATGATTATTGCCGTAACCAGTTCTGATGAAGTGAACATGGTTGCTTGCCAAGTTGCTTATAGTATTTTTAACACGCCAACCAAAATTGCCCGTATTCGCTCAGAGCAATACTTAAAGTACCGTGAAAAGCTATTTCATAACGACGACTTACCTGTTGACCACTACATTGCTCCAGAAGCGCTGGTAACTAAGTATATTCGTCGCTTAATCGACTATCCGGGTGCTTTGCAGGTATTACAATTTGCCGATGGCATGTTATCGCTGGTTGCGGTAAAAGCCTATTACGGTGGTTTGCTGGTGGGTTATGCTCTTTCAGCCTTGAAAGAACACATCCCGAATGTCGAAACCCGGGTAGCGGCTATTTATCGTCAAGGTAAAGCGATTAAACCGCTTGGCACAACGGTTATCGAAGCGGACGATGAAGTGTTCTTTATCGCTGCAACAAAGCATATTCGAGCAGTCATGAATGAGCTTCAAAAGCTCGAACGTTCATACAAAAAGATCATGATAGCCGGTGGTGGTAATATCGGTGCGGGCCTTGCGCGTTCACTTGAGAAAAACCACAGCGTGAAGCTGCTTGAGCGCAATAAAGAGCGCGCAGCACAGCTCTCAGAAATGCTTGATAACACCGTAGTGTTCTGTGGCGATGCTTCTGATCAAGAGCTGCTATCTGAAGAACATATTGAACAAGTGGATGTCTTCATCGCAGTAACTAACGACGATGAAGCAAACATTATGTCTGCGATGCTGGCAAAGCGTATGGGCGCACAAAAAACCATGGTGCTTATTCAGCGTGGCGCTTATGTTGACTTAGTACAAGGCGGTGAAATTGATATTGCTATTTCGCCTCAGCAAGCCACTATCTCGGCGCTGTTAACACACGTTCGCCGTGGTGACATTGTTAATGTTTATTCGTTACGTAAAGGCGCAGCAGAAGCCATTGAGGCTGTCGCTCATGGTGATGAGCATACTTCTAAAGTTGTTGGCCGCGCAATTGCTGATATCAAACTACCAGCTGGAACAACCATTGGTGCAATTGTGCGTAACGATGATGTACTGATTGCCCATGACGATACAGTTATTCAGTCGGGTGACCATGTAATCATGTTCTTGATTGATAAAAAGCACATTACGGTTGTTGAAAAACTATTCCAAGTAAGTGCTATCTTCTTGTAAACGAACGCATATAAACGAAAAAAGCAGCCATGACAGCTGCTTTACGACTCTTGAAGTGAAAGTACCTAACTTTTCTAAAAGATTCTATTGAATTTGAGCGAACTCTTCTTTTGAAAGTTCGCCATTACCATCGCTATCTAGCTCTGGAAATAACTTTTCAAGCTGCATATTTGCAGACGCTTCTTCTTTGCTGATCACACCATCACCGTCGGTATCGAATGTTGAAAAGCTTACGCCTTGTGCAAAGGCTGCTGATGATGTTGCTAGTGCTAAAATTGCGACTGTTGTGCTTAACTGTTTCATAATAACTACCTTAAAATTTGAAAAGAGTGAAATCCGTTTCTGAGATCCCTGTTTAGTGGAAATTGGTATAACTACTTATTAATTCAGTTATTCGGCTTCAGAGAACTCAGCTTCTGTAAGAACGCCGTCGCCATTCACGTCTAATGTTTTAAACTGCGACATAATTTTTGCGTCAACGGCTGCTTCACTTTTGCTAACCACGCCGTTACCGTCTACGTCTAAGGTGTCAAAATCAGTTGCTGCAAAAGCTGCTGAAGAAGATACAAGTGCGATTAAAGCTAATGTTTTGTTTACTGTTTTCATAATCATATTCCTTCAATTTTAAGAGTGTTAGCTGATCACACTTCCAGTGTTGTCCTTTGTCATGGATTCCCTTATCCATTTAGGCTGTCTTTGGCAGCTCAGAACTAATCAGCTAAATAAACTGATTTGCTTAATCACATTAAGCTTTTGAAAATTCTTGTTTCGATAACTCACCGTTACCGTCAGTGTCTAATTCACTGAATTTGCTCATTAGCTCTGCATCTACCGATGCTTCGCTTTGGCTGATAACACCATTGCCATCAACATCTAGAGTATCGAAATCACTCATCGCAAACGCTGCAGATGAAGATACAAGTGCCATAAGTGCTAGTGTTTTATTTACTGTGTTCATAATGTCATTCCTTCAAAATGTGTTGTCTTGAGTTAGAAGTCCTTTTCAGTGTGTCCTTACAATGAAATTAAGCTTTTGAGTACTCTTGTTTAGACAGCTCACCGTTGCCGTCTGTATCAAGCTCTTTAAATTGGCTCATTAACGTTTCGCTTACTGATGCTTCGCTTTTGCTGATAGCGCCATCGCCATTAACATCCAGTGTGTCAAAGTCAGCGGCAAACGCTGCTGATGAAGTTGCAAGAGCTACAAGTGCTAAAGTTTTGTGTAACGTTTTCATAATCACTATTCCTTCAATGTTGTCTCAACTGTGATAAAGGATATGTTCCTGAATCAGTTTTTCTCTGTGTTCGCTAAGACTATTTCAACTTCGATGCCAAAGTTAAAAAGAACAATAAAATCAGTGCATTAAATTAAAATAGCGAGAATTAGGGGTAAATAACGCGATTTATTTGTTGCTGTTTTGCAACAAGCTCGGTGGTTGGTTTTACGCTTCTTTTAAAATCAATAACTTACAAAGATTAAAATGGAGACAATAGCGATTAACTCGGATTAGAAAACAGAAAAATTAGAAATTTGAAAATAAACTCTATCTGAACAACAAAACTTGAAGAAAAAAATCGAAATTAATTTAATTAATAAAACATTGATTTAATTGGTTATTTAAATTTATTTATAAGTTAATTTTAATATTTATAGGGTTAAACCGGAGGAAATAGCCATTTTGTTGCAAAATGGCGAATTGGTATTAGTTATCCAACACAGAAAGGTCAATTAAGTGCTCTTTCATAAACGCTTTCATTTCATCTTCACTCGTATCAAGCTGTACACCGAACATAAAACCGCCTGCTCTTTTGCGCACGCTACATACTGTGCCATTAAACTCACGTTTACTAAGTGTGATTTGGCAGCTTTGCCCTTTAAAAGCGCTTAAGTCCTCCTTGCTATTAAGATCAAACTGCACGCCTGTGAGTGAAATATCTTTAATAAGCCCTGCCAGTTTTTGCTCTGCAATGACTAAGTTTGCAGGGAATAACGTAGGAATACGTGCTTCACTACGTAAGCTATAAAGCTGCACTTGCTGAGGAAACTCGAGAAAAATTAAACGATGAGGGTGCGATGCCAAGGCGCTTATTTGCTGACGAAAAGCAATTACTTGTCCACCACCCGCTTCAAGTACCGCGCGTATAACAACCATCACACCATCTTTGATGAAATCACTGCTATTCGCTAAACGCTTTACTGATGGATAGTTAAGAATTATGTACTGATCATTCATCAGTCCAATAAATTCTGTTTTTACGCGTTTACTGTCGGTTGGTGTAGTAATTTCAACATCCACCAAGCTGCCTGCAGGGATACAGGTTAGCTTCTCAAGATTACGTTGTTTTTGAGTTTTTGGCACAGTAATGCCTCCACTTCTAGATAATCACCTTACTATGGTTAGCCTCGCCAGAAGGTTGGCGTAAACAACACTAATAAGGTGAATATTTCTAAACGACCAAATACCATCGCAATAGTAAGTAGCCATTTTGCCGTATCAGAAATCGCTCCGTAATGAGCAGCGACTTCACCTAAACCTGGGCCTAAGTTATTTAAGCAAGCAGCTGTTGCTGAGAATGCACTGATGTTATCCATGCCGGTGCCCATCAGCGCCAACATGATAATGACAAACACCAAAGCATACGCAGAGAAGAAGCCCCAAACGGCTTCTACAACTTTATCTGGGAGTGCTTTTCGGCCTAATTTAATTGAATAAATAGCCCTTGGATGCACAAGACGATTGAGCTCACGAATACCTTGTAAGTAAAGTAAGAACACCCGCACGACCTTCATACCACCACCGGTAGAGCCGGCACAGCCGCCAATAAAACTTGAGAAAATAAGTAAAATAGGTAAGAACAGTGGCCATGCTGAGAAGTTGTCTGTCGCAAAGCCCGCGGTAGTACTCATTGATACCGCTTGGAACATAGCTTGGTCGAGAGTCTCATCACCATCGGCATAAATATTATTTGATGACAGCACAGTAAAGCAGACAATGACCAATGCTAATTGAATCAATAAGAACACTTTGAATTCAGGGTCACGTAAATAAACACGAATGTTGCGCGAAGCTACCGCCGCATAGTGCAGCGAGAAGTTAATAGCTGCGATCAGCAAAAACACGACACAAATAAAGTTAATTAATGGGCTGTCAAACTGCCCCATTGATGCATCGTAGGTAGAGAAGCCACCAATCGCAATCGTAGAGAACGCATGACAGATTGCATCAAACCAATCCATACCTGCAGCCCAGTACGCAAGCGTACAAGCAATCGTCAGCGATACATAAATATACCAAAGATGCTTTGCAGTATCGGCAATACGCGGCGTCATTTTTGAGTCTTTAACCGGACCGGGCGTTTCTGCACGGTATAGCTGCATGCCACCGACCCCTAGCATAGGCAGTACCGCGACCGCGAGTACGATGATCCCCATACCACCTAGCCATTGCAGTTGCTGGCGATAAAAGAGCACTGATTTAGGCAAGTATTCTATGCCCGTAAGTACGGTAGCCCCTGTCGTTGTCAACCCTGAAAAGGCCTCAAATACCGAGTCAGCTAAGGAAAGGTTAGGCTCTTGTAAGAACACTAAAGGCACCGCAGCGAAGGTGCCTAGTACCAGCCAGAACAAGACTACAATCAAGAAGCCTTCACGGGCTTTAAGATCACCATGTTCATGACGGTTTGGATAATAAGCTGCTAAACCAATTACAACACTAAAGATAAAAGCGAGAACGAATGGCACACCACCACCGTCTTTGTAAATCAAAGACACCAGTGCCGGAGGCACCATAGTGATACTAAATAGCGCCACCAGCTGGCCGAGAATTTTTATTATGGTACGAAATTGCATCTAGGCGTATCGCTTTCTTATTAAATGTTTAGCTAATACAGTTTATTGTCTTACAGCCTTAATTGTAAGTAAACGGAATGTATTATTTTTACATTTCAAACTTTTCTGACTTTTAGGCTAACTTCGCCATGAGTCAATTCATGGATATCATCAATCGCTTGCTCTGCCTGACGGCTATCGATTTCAATTTGCCATATGATGTTCTCTGCAAATTGTTTTTCGATATTAAGCACCTGATACTGATTTTTTAATAACTGCTCAATTGCACCTTGTACGCTGTAATCACTTTGGCCAACCAGTTCAACACTCGGTACCTTGGTAATGGTTTTAAGCTCTCGCATGGCATTATTTAAACTACCGCCGTAAGCGCGAACTAGCCCACCTGTACCAAGCTTGATGCCCCCGAAATAACGGGTTACCACCGCTGTAATTTCACCAATACCAGAGCCTGTTAATACATTAAGCATTGGCTTACCTGCTGTGCCATTGGGCTCACCATCATCAGAAAAGCCATACACATGACTACCACCGGGGTTACCCGCAACATGTGCCCAGCAATTATGACGAGCATCGCTGTATTTATCTTGAATTTCTTTGATAAAGGCTTTTGCTGACGCAAGATCTGGGGTGTGGGCAATATGCACAATAAAGGTGCTTTTTTTGATTTCTTCTTGGTAAAAAACCGGCTCAGCCGGATATTGGTATTCAGACATAATTGCTTATCTAAAAAAATGGGGCCTATTGGCCCCGACATTCACTAACCTTTATCGTTAATCTAAGTGTAGATCACGAGTCATGTTTTCTAGGCTATCTTCATGAACGATAATATTATCTTCAATACGGATACCGCCAAATGGCTTAAGCTCTTCAACTTTTTCCCAGTTAATAAACTGTTTGTTGTCAGTTTGCGCAAGGTCACCTAATAACGAGTCGATAAAGTATAAACCAGGTTCAATAGTAAATACTTGGTTCTTTTCGATTAAGCGAGTGCAACGTAAGAACGGATGACCTTCAGGTGGTGCTTGGTGCGCACCTGTATCATCAGCCATAAAGCCACCCATATCGTGAACTTGTAAACCAAGATGATGACCAAGACCATGCGGGAAGAACGTCGACGTAATACCACGCTCAACAATTTCAGCGGCTGGTAACTTCACAATATTAAAGTCGCTTAGTACTTGCGCTACACGCTGGTGACAATCTAAATGCAATTCACCGTATAACAAGCCAGGCTTTAATGCTTTACCTAAAGCGATTTGATGCTCAGTCATTACTTTAATTAAGTCGCTAAACTCACCTGACTTTTTAAAGTCATAAGTACGTGTGATATCAGCAGCATAACCATTAAAGTTTGCACCTGCGTCAATAAGGAAAGAGTGATGCGTTTGCGGCGCTTTAGGTTCAAAATGCGTGTAATGCAAAATTGCACAGTTCTCATTTAGTGCAACGATATTGCCGTAAGGCATCTCGTTTTCACTCTGGCGGGTAGCCATGAGGTAAGCTTGTTGGATATCAAACTCTGAACCACCAGCAAAAAACGTATCACGTGCTGCTTTGTGGCCATCGACTGCGATACGGTTAGCTTGGCGTAAACACTCAAGCTCGTACTGTGTTTTATAAGCACGATGAAAGTGCAAGTAGTTCATCACTGGCTCTGGGTTCATAATACTAAAGCCCAGCGCTTGCGCTACTTCTAGGTATTCACCGATATAAGCATATTTAGCTTTATCATAAGGAAGTAGCTTTTCTACCTGATCTGGCTGTACTAATAATTCAATATCAAAATACTCAGCCCAAAAATCACGTGGTTCATCAGGTACTTTATGCCAAAAGTCCACAGGACGATAAAAAATCAGTTTTGGCTTAGATGCACCATCAACCACAATCCAACAATGTGGGTTGTCGATCACTGGTAACCAAGCTTTAAATTGCGGATTCACCTTAAACGGATAATACATGTCATCTAAAAACTGACGTTTAGCCTGACCTGAGTGAATTACTAACCCTTCTAAACCTTCACGCTCTGTAATTGTACGAGTGCGTTGTTGCAAGGTTGCAATATGTTCGGCGTATAGCACCGCTAATTTATCCATAGTAAACCCATCTTTAGTAAATTTAACTTGTTAGAAGTCTATCATAGCCAGCACCATCCCCCAACTGAGGGAGGATAGTGCGACAAATCGAGTTTAACCACCCATCGACATATCAAGGATTGGCGCTAGAACATTGCCATCGCGTCCTAATCGAGTGTGATAAACCTGTCTGTAAGCAAACACGTTCTTAACGTAGTTTCGTGTTTCTGTATAAGGAATTAACTCAATCCACAGCTCAGCTGGCATAGCTTGCTCTGGGATCCAGCGTTTAATACGATGATAACCCGCATTATAAGAAGCCGTTGCCAAGATTTCGTTGCCATGATTTTTCTTTTTCAAATACTGCAAATACTTACTACCAAGACGAATATTAGTACGAGGCTGGTATAACTGTTTTCGTGATACAGAGCTTTTATTCATATACTTAGCAGTGCTTGGTAACAACTGCATCAAACCATGGGCATTGGCATGAGAACGTGCATCCGGTGCAAAAGAGCTTTCACGGCGTGAAATTGCAATGCTCCAAGCAACATCAATATGGCTGCGACTACTATAAGTGGCAAACACATTCTTAAACGCAAATGGGAAACGTAAGTCGACATAATCCCACTCTTTTATTTGCGCCAAGGTATAGATAGTACTGTCGTACCAATCAAGTTCAGCTGCAAGTAAAGAAGCTGCGAGCTTTTCTTCTTTGGTTGATGTACCCGTTAAATAATTCCACTCTCGACGCGCAGATGTAAAGCGCTCAAGCTCATATAAAGCACGAGCTCGCTTAAAGCCAGGGGCATTCGCCACTTCAAGCTTTAGCTTATTACTAATATTAATCTCTTTATTATTTAAGCTAACCGGAATACCTAAGCGTGCAGATGCTAAAAAGCCGTAATAATCACGCTCTTTAGCTACTGTTTGCCAGATTTCACGAGCACGCTCGACTTCACCACGTTGATTTAAGCTATATGCCAACCAATATTGTTGACCTAGGCTCAGGTTTTCTTTGCCTGTAAAAAACGCCACAATGCCAGACCAATCTTGCCTCTCTAGCATATTACCGAGCTGCCATTGCATTAACTTACGAGTTTGGCGTTCTTTAGGTACTTTATTTAACCAAAAGCGTGCTTGTTGATGACCACTTGAGGCAAGCGACAAGGCAAAGCTGTAATAAACATCCGCTTTTTGCTCATCAGTGTAATTAAACATGGTTTCGAGTTTTTCCCATGCACGTAATGCAAGGTCTTTATCTCGCCATACTAAACGCTTCACACCATAAATCGCAATCTGCCCTTCTTTAGCCGACTTTTTCTTGTAACGATAAAGACCCGCTGAAGCACTTGGATCTCTTCGAACGGTTAAATATAAATCAGCTAGATATTGATCAGCACGAGGCAATAATGTTTTTAAGTACGGGATTAAACTTGATGAGCCGCCTTCGGCAGCTAAGCTAATGCGCTGCCAAACCCGCTCGTCGGTCTGGTAACCTTTTTTCTTCCAAAGAGAGAACAACTTATCACATTCTTTTGGCTGTGATTTTCCTACCACCCATAAATCTGTAACTTGATTCATAATGGCATTTTCAGGCGCCCCTAAGTCCAGTTGAAAACTTAAATAAGGACAGGTGAATTCGTTATTGCTTGTTTCGCGATAGTTACGAATATAAGCCGCTTTTTTATTGTACTTTTTTAAGTAATTAAGCCATGCCTTACGTACAGGCCACTCTAGTGGCGTGTTTTGGTAAACATTAAGATAGTTCTCGATTTCTGTCTGGTGTTTAAGGCTTGGGTTGCGTTGCCAATAAGCCTTTTCGACATAAGGTTTCAACGGGTGGTCAAGCCCACTTGCCGCCTCTTTCATGTCTTGATAATCACCGTAACGCGCCTTTTTTTCTGCTTTTAAAAAAGCGTCATGTTTATCGTTGGCTTCAGCTGCAAAAAAAGGAAAAAGTAATGCGGCAGCTGTCCAACCAAGGAGTTGTTTTTTCATGATGACCTTTAACAAAAATTAAAGAATTAATAACAAAAAACTTCTCCTACACCTTAGCACCAAACCAGCTATATTTTAACCAATCGCGATAAAGCGCAGTAAATTTTTCGTTGCATTTTCATTTTAAAGCAAGCACACTGATTGAAATGCAAACTCATCGTACCAGTCTTAGTTAATAAACTAGGGAGAATAATAATGTTATATAAAAGCGATTCATTTGAAGTTGCTTTCATCAAGGACAACATCGCCGAGTTTAAGTTCTGTGCAGACGGCTCAGTAAATAAACTTTCGCAGCAAACCTTGCAAGATTGCGCTTTAGCATTAAAAGAATTGGCAACAAACTCAGATATCAAAGGCATGGTGTTCACCAGCGATAAAGATCACTTCATTATCGGTGCCGACATTTTCGAATTTTTACCTACCTTCACTAAACCTCAAGAAGAACTTGTTGCATGGATCAAAAATGCAACTGACGTTTTTGATGCAATTGAAGATTTACCTTTCCCAACGCTAAGTGCTGTAAACGGCATGGCGCTTGGCGGTGGATGTGAGTGGGCACTTGCTACCGATTACCGCGTTGCTAGCTCTAACGCTAAAATTGGCCTACCTGAAGTTAAACTAGGCATCATGCCTGGTTTTGGTGGTACAGTTCGCCTTCCACGCCTTATTGGCGCTGATAATGCGATGACATGGATCACTACAGGTAAAGAAAACCGCGCAGCTGATGCCTTAAAAGTAGGTGCTTTTGACGCAGTAGTTAGTGCTGACAAACTTTTAGAGTCAAGTATTGCAACACTTGAGCAAGCAATTGCTGGCAAGCTAGATTGGCAAGCAAAACGACAAGTAAAATTACAGCCACTGAAAATGAACCGTGTTGAGCAAGGTATGAGCTTTGCGATGGCTGAAGGCATGGTAATGGGTCAGACAAAAGGTCACTACCCAGCACCTGTTATGGCTGTAAAAACAATCAAAGCTGCAGCAAACTGTGAACGCGCTGAAGCAATGGCGATTGAAAATGCTAACTTTGCTAAATTAGCAGCAACAAGCGAAGCTGCTGCGCAAACAGGTATTTTCTTAGCTGACCAATACATTAAAGGTAAAGCGAAGAAGCAAGCTAAACACAGTGAACTTGAGATCAAACAAGCAGCTGTATTAGGCGCAGGTATTATGGGCGGCGGTATAGCATACCAGTCTGCTTATAAAGGCACACCTATTATCATGAAAGACATCAACCAAGATGCACTTGATTTAGGTATGGGCGAAGCATCTAAGCTACTTGGTAAAAAAGTACAACGTGGCCATATGGCGATGGATAAGATGGTTGCTACCTTAGGTAAGATCAAGCCAACGCTAAACGATGCAGACTTACAAAGCGCAGACATTGTTGTTGAAGCCGTGGTTGAAAACCCTAAAGTGAAGCAAGCCGTTCTTGCGGGCCTTGAAAAAGACTTACCAGCGGGCACTATCCTAACTTCAAATACCTCAACAATTCGTATTGACGAGTTAGCATCGGCACTTGAAAAACCAGAAAACTTCTGTGGTATGCACTTCTTTAACCCAGTGCCAAAAATGCCATTAGTAGAAATCATTCGTGGTGAAAAAACATCAGAAGCTACTATTAATGCGGTTGTTGATTACGCATTAAAACTTGGTAAATCACCAATCGTTGTAAACGACTGTCCAGGTTTCTTTGTAAACCGCGTACTATTCCCTTACTTTGCAGGTTTCAGCAAACTTGTTGTTGAAGGTGCTGACTTCACTAAAGTTGATAAAGTGATGGAAAATGTATTTGGTTGGCCTATGGGTCCTGCATATCTTCTTGATGTTGTAGGTATCGATACAGCTTACCACTGTACTGGTGTAATGGCTGACGGTTTCCCTGAGCGTATGGCTCGCCAAGATAAAGACCCAGTTACTGTATTTGCAAACGAAAAACGCTTTGGTCAGAAAAATGGTGCAGGTTTCTACCAATACGCGCCAGACCGTCGTGGTCGCCTGAAAAAAGCAAAAGATGCAACTGCAACAGAGTTACTAAGTGCTATCACTGATGCACCTAAAGATTTCGACAAACAAGAAATCATTGACCGTTGTATGATCCCGATGATCAACGAAGTACTACTTTGTTTACAAGAAGGTATCGTAGCGTCTCCACAAGAAGCTGACATGGCGCTAATTTACGGCATTGGTTTCCCTCCATTTAGAGGCGGTGCATTCCGTTACTTAGATCAAACTGGTTTAGCTAACTTTGTTGCGACAGCAGACAAATACGCTCACTTAGGTGCGATTTACCAAGTATCAGATGAAACTCGCAAGTGGGCCGAAGAAGGCCGTGTATTCTATAAGGTGGAAGGATAAGAAACATGAATAATCCAGTAATCGTAGATTGTATCCGCACACCAATGGGTCGTTCAAAGAACGGCGTATTCAAAAACAAGCGTGCGGAAGATTTAAGTGCTCACTTAATGAAAGGTTTGTTAGACCGCAACCCAGCCGTTGATCCAGCATCAATTGATGATATTTACTGGGGCTGTGTACAACAAACTTTAGAGCAAGGTTTTAACATTGCTCGTAACGCAGCACTACTAGCCGGTATCCCTCACTCAGTACCAGCTGTCACAGTTAACCGTTTATGTGGTTCATCAATGCAAGCATTACACGATGCAGCACGCGCTATTATGACTGGCGCTGGTGATACCTACATCATTGGTGGTGTTGAACACATGGGTCACGTACCTATGACTCACGGTAATGATTTTCACCCAGGTTTATCAACGTCTGTAGCACAAGCTGCTGGCGTAATGGGTTTAACTGCAGAATACCTTGCTACGCTGCACGGCATTAGCCGCGAGCAACAAGACGAATTTGCTTACCGTTCACACCAACGTGCACACGCAGCAACTGTTGAAGGTCGTTTCCGTCGCGAAATCCTGCCAATGGAAGGTCACGATGCAGATGGTTCTTTAATCTTAGTTGAAGACGATGAAGTAATCCGCCCAGAGACAACTGTTGAAGGCTTATCGCAACTACGCCCTGTATTCAATCCAGCATCAGGTAGCGTAACGGCAGGTACTTCTTCTGCACTGTCTGACGGCGCGTCAGCAATGCTTGTAATGAGCGAAGAGAAAGCAAAAGAACTTGGTTTACCAATTCGTGCGCGTATTAAATCAATGGCTGTTGCAGGTTGCGATCCATCAATCATGGGTTACGGCCCAGTTCCTGCTTCGCAAAAAGCACTTCAACAAGCAGGTATTACTATTGACGATATCGATGTTGCAGAGCTTAACGAAGCGTTCGCAGCGCAATCTCTACCAGTGTTAAAAGACCTAGGTCTGATGGATGTGGTAGATGAGAAAGTTAACCTAAATGGTGGTGCAATTGCACTTGGTCACCCACTTGGTTGTTCTGGTTCACGTATTAGCACAACGCTTGTTCACCTAATGGAAGACAAGAATGCTAAATACGGTCTAGCAACTATGTGTATTGGTTTAGGCCAAGGTATTGCAACTGTATTTGAGCGCGTAGAATAACGAGCTCACACCAAACATCTTGGTGATAAAAAGGCGTACTGAATTACTCAGTGCGCCTTTTTTATTTGCTTTGCTTTCGGTTATTGAAACTGGCGGCAATAGAAAGTTAAAATGGCCGCCTATTAATCGTCTCTTTCACCTAAAAGGTCAGCCATGAGTTTTGATAATCCCGATCACCAATTAGATGCACTTGGCCTACGTTGTCCAGAACCTGTCATGATGGTGCGTGGCGCAGTACGAAAAATGAAAGATGGCGAAACCTTACTTATCATCGCCGACGACCCATCAACCACCCGTGATATACCAAGCTTTTGTACTTTTATGGATCACACACTTGTGGCTAAAGATGTAGAACAAGCACCGTATCGATACTTGGTGAAGAAAGGGTTGTAACGATTTGCTAGTTGCTAGTTGCTAGTTGCTAGTTGCTAGTTGCTAGTTGCTAGTTGCCAATATATTGTGTCCTAATTAAATTTTTCCGCTTAAAGTAATGTATATTATTTTTTTCTTCTAGATAGTGCGCTACTCTAAACCACTCAAAGTCTAAAGAAAACCTCCTTTCTTTATTGATAAAAATAGAGGCTGGTGAAAATAGTAGCTTTTTATCAAAATATTTTTCATTCAACCTTGCAAAGTAGTCTTCAGCATCCCTTATTGATGTCGTTGCCAAACTACGTAGCTTTGTCATTTGATCAAATATACCTTCAAAGTACCCATCAATTACTCGATTTAGATCAATCTTGTCTTTTTCTAGTAGCTCTTGCTTGAAGTCTGGATCAAGCTTTTTAAGTAACAATTTTTTATCACTTCTTTTTAAAGAAGATATTACTAATGGAATATGAAAGCCGCTAGTTACATCTTTCCCATTGACTCCTAAGGAAGGAAATTGAAATGTTAATCTATTTATAGGTAACAGTTTGTGCTGACACAAATTTCTCAGATTGCAACTTAACAAGTAACTTTGATTCTCATTAAAAACTTTTTCTCTCTCAAGAAGAAAGCTATCAACTAATGATTCATCTATTTCATTTAAAATCGAAAATTTACTATTCTCATAATAAAAGCGATCTAAAACTAATTTTCCAATATTCAAAATACTTAAATACGATACATTTAACTTAGTCCGTATTCTTTGATTTTCAATATATGCATATACTTCAGAAAACTGTGAGAACTCTTGAGAAAACTGAACTTCCGAAAGTAGCGATTTAAAAGTTATAAACTCTTCAACAAAAACATCGAATAAATTTTCTATCTCTAACTTTCTTGATAATGTCTTATATCTTTTTAAACACTCATCAGCGTCTTGGTCCGTTAAATAACTCTGCTGAAATTTAGGGCTATCATTTTCCATTAAACAATACTCAATATAATTTTCCATTCATTATTCTCTTCTGCATTGTTAAACACCCGAACCAAGAGCTTAGCCTATGGAACCTTCTACTTTCGAGTTACTATCACTTTTGGTTGATTACTATTGCGGTAATCAAAGCTCACTACATACACACCTTTTGCAGCGGGTTTAAAGCTGAAATAATTGTAGATGGTATTACAGTCAGCATTAGCAGCTTGGCCTAAAACCAATGATTGCCCTGCTGGGTCCATATCACTGTAACCACAGTTATAGCCTTCGCTAAAATCTGCATCCGCTACTTTGAATTCATAAACCTTACCAGGTGTAGAAAATTTAACGTCGGTTTGAAATATGCCTGGAGCAACTTGCTCTAATTGATACTGCGGCTCGGCATCCCACAAGGTGAAATCACCACGTAAATACATAGTACGGTCAAGCTCTTTACTTGGCAGAATATCGTCAATGCTTGGCATTTGCATTTGGCTAGAACAGGCTGTTAATAAGCCTGCTAATGCTAAAGTAATTACACGTTTCATTACTGTTCCTTATGCTACAAAAAAGCCAGCACTGAGCTGGCTTTTATTAATTGGCTACTGCTTACTTCTGAAGTACAGAAATATCAGCAATATCTAAAAACAGACGGCTTAGTTGGCTTAACAATGCTAAACGATTTTGTTTAACCGCTTCGTCATCAGCCATTACCATGACGTTATCGAAGAAGTTATCAACACTCTCACGGATACCCGCAAGTTGTGACAATGCTTCTTGGTAATCGCCATTTGCATATAAAGGTGCAAGCTCAGTTGCAAACTTAGCAACGTGTGACGCTAATACTTTTTCTGCGTCATCGCTTAATAAGCTCTCATTTACATCACCTTGTGTTGTGATGTCATTTTTAGCCAATATATTGCTTACACGTTTATTTGCTGCTGCAAGCGCTTCTGCTGCGTCTAATGTACGGAAGTGACTTACTGCTTTAACACGGCGGTCGAAATCAACTGGTTTAGTTGGGCGACGTGCTAGCACTGCTTGAATGACATCAACTTCGATACCTTCATCTTGATACCATGCGCGGAAACGACCTAACATAAACTCAAACACATCTGTTGATACGTTTAGGTTAGTTAGCTTTTCACCGAATAGCGTTTGTGATTTAGCAACAAGGTCTAAGATATCTAGTGGTAATGATTTTTCAACCATGATGCGTAATGCACCAATTGCTGCACGGCGAAGTGCAAATGGGTCTTTGTCGCCTTTTGGCGCTTGACCAATACCAAAAATACCCACCAGCGTATCAAACTTATCAGCAATTGCGACCGCACAGCTGATCACATTTGTTGGTAAGTTATCACCCGCGAAGCGAGGCATATATTGTTCGTTTTGCGCGAGTGCAACTTCTTCTGCTTCACCGTCGTGACGAGCGTAATGCATACCCATTACACCTTGTACGTCGGTAAACTCCATGACCATTTCGGTCATTAAGTCTGTTTTACTTAATAAACCTGCTCGCTTAGCCAGCTCTGCATCAGCACCTAATTGCTCAGCAATGTAACCTGCAAGTTCACTAATACGCTCAGATTTGTCTTTCAACGTACCAAGTTGCTTTTGGAATAAAACAGTATCTAGAGACTCTAAGCGACTCTCTAGCGTTTTCTTCTTATCTGTTTCGTAGAAGAACTGTGCATCCGCTAAACGAGGACGAACAACTTTTTCGTTACCAGCAATTACCACGCTTGGATCTTTACTTTCGATATTTGAAACAAATAGGAACTTGTTAAGTAAGTTGCCATCTTGGTCTAATAACGGGAAGTACTTTTGGTCGTCCTTCATGGTATAGATAAGCGCTTCTGAAGGAACATCTAAGAATGCTTCTTCGAATGTTGCTGTCAGCGTTACTGGCCATTCAACCAAGGATGTTACTTCTTCAAGTAAGTCTTCATCCATCGCTACTTTTGCATTTACAGCGCTAGCTGCTGCTTCAATTTGTTCGCGAATTTGTGCTTTACGTGCTTCGAAGTCAGCGACAACGTAAGCAGATTTCAGCACATCAAACACATCGTCAGCGTGGTTGATTGTGACTTTTTCTGGATGATGGAAACGGTGACCTTGTAATTGGTTGCCAACTTGCTTACCAAGGATTTCGCCTTCAATCAGCGTGCTACCAAACAAAATAGTTGCAGTGTGTACTGGGCGAATAAATTGTGTTTTATTTGCCCCCCAACGCATTGGTTTAGGGATAGGTAATTTAGCAAGAGCTTTGTTTACTGCATCACTCATAAGCGATGTAGTTGCTTGACCTTCAACCTGTGCTTTATGTAATAACCAAGCGCCTTTATCTGTCTCAAGTGTTTGTGCATCGCTTACATCGATACCACAACCACGAGCCCAACCCATTGCTGCTTTAGTTGGATTACCATCGGCATCAAAAGCTGCTGCAACTGCAGGACCACGCTTTTCTACAACCTTGTCACTTTGTTTTGCTTCAAGTGCACTAACACGTAAACCTAAACGACGTGGTGATGCGTACCAGTTAACGCCTTGGTGATTTAATTCTAAGCTTGCAAGCTCAGTTGCTAAGTTCTCAGCAAACGACTCAGCAAGTTTACGAAGTGCTTTCGGTGGCAACTCTTCTGTGCCAATTTCTACTAATAAATTTTCTGCTGACATGCTAATTCTTAATCCTTACAAAGCGGGAAACCAAGAGCTTCACGGGCATCATAGTAACTTTGCGCACATGCTTTAGATAAAGCACGAACACGTAAGATATAACGTTGACGTTCTGTTACTGAGATAGCGTGACGAGCGTCTAATAAGTTAAACGCATGTGATGCTTTCATTACTTGCTCATAAGCTGGTAATGGTAGGCCTGCTTCAATTAGCTTTTCGCTTTCTTTTTCACAGTGATCGAACTGTGCAAATAAGAACTCAACATCCGCTTGTTCGAAGTTATAAGCTGACTGCTCTACTTCATTTTGATGGAATACATCACCATATGTCACACGACCCATAGGACCGTCTGCCCATACTAGGTCATAGATACTATCTACGCCCTGAATATACATTGCTAAACGCTCAAGACCATAAGTGATTTCACCGGTTACTGGTGAGCACTCTAAGCCACCTACTTGCTGGAAGTAAGTGAACTGAGTTACTTCCATGCCGTTTAACCAGATTTCCCAACCCAGACCCCAAGCACCTAATGTAGGCGACTCCCAGTTGTCTTCTACGAAGCGAACTTCATCAGTTAGTGTATCGATACCAACAGCAGCTAAAGAACCTAAATAAAGCTCCTGGATGTTTTCTGGTGATGGTTTTAATACTACTTGGAATTGGTAGTAATGCTGTAAACGGTTCGGGTTTTCACCATAACGACCATCAGTTGGACGGCGGCATGGTTGAACATACGCGCTCGACATTGGCTCTGGGCCAATCGACTTTAAGAAAGTTAACGGATGAAATGTCCCTGCTCCCACTTCCATATCGAGTGGTTGAGCAATTACACAGCCTTGCTGTGCCCAATAGTCCTGTAAAGCCAGGATCAAACCTTGAAAGGTTTTAACGTCATATTTTTGCATATTTGGCTTATAGTATCTGGTGCGTTTAGTCTGAAAATTGCTCTCAGTATACCTTGTGTGCAGTAAGGTTTTAAGCAGTTTGTGCTTTTTCAGCAATAAAAAAGGAGCCAGTTGGCTCCTTTTTAATTCTTAATTTCGCGTTATACGTCTAGGTTAACTACACGTAGCGCATTCGTTTCGATGAAATCACGACGCGGCTCAACTTGGTCACCCATTAGAGTCGCGAACAATTGGTCTGCAGCTACGGCATCTTCAATTGTTACTTTCAACATACGACGAGCATCTGGGTCCATAGTGGTTTCCCAAAGCTGATCAGGGTTCATCTCACCGAGTCCTTTATAACGTTGAATATAAAGGCCACGCTTCGATTCATTAATTAACCACTCTAATGCATCCACAAAGTTATCAACAGCAAGAGTTTTCTCACCGCGTTGAACATATGCCCCTTCTTCAAGTAAGTTAGCAATGTTTACGCCTGTCGCTGCTATGCGTTTGTAGTCACGCGATGTAATGAAGTCATGGTTTAGTACATGTGCTTTATCCACACCATGCTGACGAATATTCACAACAGGATAATACATGTTGCGCTCAGTATCGTGCTCAGTGCCCGCATGGAAGATAGTTGCATCTTCATCACGTGCAATTAAGTCGTCAACTAGAGTGTTAGTCCACTCTTTAACTTTTGCTTCATCTGCTAAATCAGCTTCGGTAATTTCGCTTTGATAAATTAAACGTTCCATAATTGAATTTGGATATTTACGTTTTAAGCGTTCAATCACTTTAACTGTATTTTGATAATCGTGAACGATTCTTTCTAGTTCTTCACCTTCAAGTGCAGATGCACCTTCGCTTGTATAAAGTGCAGCATTGTTTAATGCTAATGATGTTAAGTAATCAACAAGCGCTGGATCATCTTTAATGTAGCGTTCTTGCTTACCTTTTTTCACTTTATAAAGTGGTGGTTGCGCAATATAGATAAAGCCTTTTTCTACAATCTCTGGCATTTGACGGTAGAAGAAAGTCAGTAGTAAGGTACGAATGTGAGAACCATCCACGTCCGCATCGGTCATGATAATGATACGATGATAACGTAGCTTTTCTGGGTCATATTCATCACGACCAATACCACAGCCTAATGCAGTGATTAGAGTTGCTACTTCTTGAGAAGAAAGCATCTTATCAAAGCGTGCTTTTTCAACGTTAAGAATCTTACCTTTAAGTGGCAAAATTGCTTGGTTTTTACGGTTACGACCCTGCTTAGCTGAACCACCTGCAGAGTCACCCTCCACTATGTATAGTTCAGAAAGTGCTGGATCTTTTTCTTGGCAGTCTGCCAATTTACCTGGTAAACCAGCTAAATCCATTGCACCTTTACGGCGTGTCATCTCACGTGCTTTACGCGCAGCTTCACGAGCACGTGCTGCATCGATAATTTTGCCAACTACCGTTTTAGCATCAACTGGGTTTTCTAATAAGAACTCTGTTAATTTTTCTGCCATTGCTTGTTCTACAGCAGACTTAACTTCACTTGATACTAGTTTGTCTTTAGTTTGTGATGAGAACTTAGGATCAGGAACTTTAACACTTACAACCGCAGTTAAGCCTTCACGAGCATCATCACCCGTCGCATTGCTTGTTGTTTTCGCTTTTTTGTTAAAGCCTTCTTTTTCCATGTAGTTATTTAGCGTACGCGTTAATGCAGCTCTAAAGCCAGCTAAGTGCGTACCACCATCACGTTGTGGAATGTTGTTTGTGAAACAGTAAATGCTTTCTTGGAAGCCATCGTTCCATTGCATTGAAACTTCTACACTAATACCGTCTTCTTCACGCTCATGGGTAAAGTGGAAAACACTTTTATGTACAGGTGTTTTGTTACGGTTTAGATATTCTACGAATGCTTGGATACCACCGTCATATTTGAAGTGGTCATTCTTAGATTCTTCACGCTCATCAGTAAGAATGATACTTACACCAGAGTTTAAGAACGAAAGCTCACGCAAACGTTTTGCTAAGATATCGTAGTGGAAGTTAAGGTCACTGAATGTTTCACCACTTGGCCAGAAACGTAATTCAGTACCTGTGTCTGTTGCGTCACCAATTATAGCTAATGGCGCATCTGGTACACCCATAGTATATGTTTGTTGGTGAATTTTGCCTTCACGACGAATGGTCAGTTGCAGCTTTTCAGATAGTGCATTTACTACCGAAACACCTACACCGTGTAAGCCACCAGATACTTTATATGAGTTATCATCGAACTTACCACCAGCATGAAGTACCGTCATGATAACTTCAGCCGCAGAAACACCTTCTTCTTCGTGAATAGATGTAGGAATACCACGACCGTTATCTCTTACAGAGACTGAACCGTCTAAGTGAATCGTTACAAAAATATCATCACAATGACCAGCTAAGGCTTCATCGATAGAGTTATCAACAACCTCAAACACCATATGGTGAAGGCCTGTACCGTCATCGGTGTCCCCTATATACATTCCTGGACGCTTTCTTACTGCGTCTAATCCTTTAAGTACTTTAATACTCGACGAATCGTAATTCTCAGACATGGTTAATCCCACTTATCTTGTTATTAGGTTGCCATGTTTCACGTGGAACATTTTTAGTTCTCGTTGCATGGGTTCCACCACAGCAGAAATACTTTCAGATAAAATTGATGAGATAAAAAGTTGCGAATCGCAATGAGTCAAAAGCTGACCCACTTTTTCTTTTGTATCTTCACCCAGTTCTGAAGGTAAGTCATCTATTAGCAATATAGATTGCTTATCTGTTTCTGACTCAATTAAGCTATTTTGCGTTACTTTTAACGCATAAAGCAAGAGCTTCAATTGACCGCGAGAAAAGGTATTTTCTACACTGTTACCAGAAACACTAAAACTAAAATCAGCTTTATGCGGACCTTTACTTGTGAAACCTTGTTTGGCATCACGTTCAAAGCTTTGCTCAAGCGCCTCTGAGAGCGTTTCACTCTCTTTCCAGCCCGCATGAAAGTTAATTTCTAAATCGCTTACAAGCGTTAATTCTGCACACATTTTATCAAAAAACTGCTGCTTAAACCTACTTATATACGCGATTCTTAGATTATTTATTTGTTCAGCTAGTCTAACAAATTCTTTATCCCAAAACTTGATCTGCTCGAAATAATCTCTAGGTTTACTTTTTAATAAAGCATTACGTTGTTTCAGTACTTTATTAAAAGACTGCCACAGATAAAAAAAGTCATGTTCCACGTGGAACAATCCTAAATCGAGAAATTTTCTACGCTCTTTTGGGCCGCCAAAAAACAATGAATAGCTTTCTGGAGTAATCACTTGCACCGGCACTAGCTGAGCTAATTCAGAGATTTTACGGCTCGTTTTTCCCTGAATCTTTAAAGACGTTTCACCCGCTTGGTTTTTGCTTATACCAATCGGAATAGACAAATCATGCAGCGCTTTACGACCATGAATCACAAACTTGTCTTGTTGATGCTGAATGATATTTTTATGTTTGGCGGTACGAAATGATTTACCGTGAGAAAGGAAATATATCGCCTCAAGGAGACTGGTTTTTCCGCTGCCATTTTCGCCATAGATAATGTTTATGCCATTAACCGGCTCAAGTGTCAGCGCCTCAATATTCCGAAAATTATTGAGGCTTAAATGACTTAAACTCATATAAGCTTATAGGCGCATCGGCATTACAACGTACATAGCTTCTTCGTCACCTGCACCTTCAATTAGCGCACTGCTATTAGAGTCTGCAAGCGTAAAGGTTACATCTTCTGTTTTTAATGTATTAAGTACATCAAGCACATAAGAAACGTTAAAGCCAATTTCAAGTTCGCCGCCTTGGTACATTACTTCAACCACCTCTTCAGCTTGCTCTTGCTCAGGGTTGTTTGCTGTAATTTTTAATAAACCTTCAGACAAGTTTAAACGTACACCACGGAATTTTTCATTCGATAAAATAGACACACGCTGGAAAGCACTGCGCAACCATTCACGATTAGCTGTAATTACTTTGTCACCACCACGCGGCAATACTCGACGATAATCCGGAAAACGACCATCAACTAGTTTACTAGTAAATGTAAACTCAGTATCAATAATACGAATATGGTTAGCACCAAATTGAATGGTAACTAGCTCATCATCAGCCACCATTAGGCGCATAATTTCTTGCACACCTTTACGTGGAATAATTAACTGACGCTGTGTATTTAAAGACTGTGGTAATTGCTTTTGTGCAATCGCCAAACGGTGGCCATCTGTAGCCACTGTTTTAATATCTGCGTTATCAACTTCAAATGACATACCGTTTAAGTAATAACGTACGTCTTGATTCGCCATAGAAAAGTGCGTGCTTTCTAAAAGTTTACGCAATTCTAAACGCGTTAGTTGAAATTCAACTTCACCATCCCACTGCTCAAGATTCGGAAAATCTTCAGCGGCCAGCGTAGTTAAAGAAAAACGGCTTTTACCGCTTGTTAATAGTAACTGATGATCTTGGCTACTTAACGTTAGGTCTGAGCCATCAGGTAAACTTTTACAAATATCGAGTAACTTTTTAGCTGGTAAAGTGAGTTGCGTATCTGTGGTATCTTCACCGACAAACACACTCGCCACTAACTCAATTTCAAGATCGGTACCCGTCATCGAAAGTTGCCCGTTTTCAACAACTAACAGTACGTTCGATAAAATCGGTAAGGTGTGCTTACGCTCAATCGCACCAGACACTTGAACTAAAGGTTTTAAAAATTGCTCTCTTGATATTGTTATTTGCATAATAAAGTCGGCCTTAAGATGACAAGGTTCTTATTAAGTTTTGATAATCTTCTTTCACTTCGTGGCTTTCGTCACGTAGTGATTTAACTTTACGACAAGCGTGTAATACAGTTGTGTGATCACGACCACCAAAGGCGTCACCAATCTCAGGTAAACTGTGATTTGTAAGTTCTTTTGATAATGCCATGGCCACTTGACGTGGTCTTGCTACTGAACGGCTACGGCGTTTAGAGAGTAAATCTGATACACGAATGCGGTAATACTCAGCAACAGTGCGTTGAATATTATCTATCGTTACCAGTTTATCTTGCAGCGCAAGTAAGTCACGTAGCGCTTCTTTTACAAAGTCGATTGAAATCGGACGACCAGTAAAGTTTGCATTAGCAATAACGCGGTTTAACGCCCCTTCTAATTCACGCACATTTGAACGCAACTTTTTAGCGATAAAAAAGGCAACTTCGTGAGGTAAATTGATTTTACTTTGCTGCGCTTTTTTCATCAAAATAGCAACGCGCGTTTCAAGTTCTGGTGGCTCAATAGCAATTGTTAAGCCCCAACCAAAACGTGATTTAAGGCGATCTTCAACCCCTTCTATCTCTTTAGGATAGCGGTCTGAAGTTAAAATAATTTGTTGATTTCCTTCAAGTAAAGCATTGAAGGTATGAAAGAACTCTTCTTGTGAGCGTTCTTTATTAGCGAAAAATTGAATGTCATCGATCATCAATGCATCAACACTTCGGTAATAACGTTTAAATTCTTCTATGGCATTATTTTGTAGCGCTTTAACCATGTCTTGCACAAATCTCTCTGAGTGCATATAAACAATTTTCGCGTCTGGCTTATTAGCCATAATACCGTTACCAACAGCGTGTAATAAGTGAGTTTTACCTAAGCCAGTACCACCGTATATAAATACAGGGTTAAATGCTGAACCTGGGTTATCTGCAACTTGAGTCGCTGCAGCTTTTGCTAATTGGTTTGATTTACCTTCAACAAAGCTATCAAAGGTATAATTTTCTTTAATGTTTGATTTATAGCCTGATTTTGGTGCAGGTTCGACCGCTGCTTTTTCAGGTTTTGGCTGTTGCTTTTCAGCAGTTTGTTGTGGAACAGATGCGCTTGTTTCTGCTGCAGCCGGTGCAGATGCCACTTGGGCATTTAAAATAGGTTTACTACCAACATCAAAACGTAACTCAGGTGCTTCATCACCACAAATTTCAACGAGTAGTTCATTAATACGGTTTAAATACTTTTCTCTCACCCAATCCAAAACAAAACGGTTAGGTGCATATATAGTCAACGTATCTTCGGTACTTTCTGCTTGAAGTGGTCTTACCCACATACTGAATTGCTGTGAAGGCAATTCATCTTGCAATACATATAAACAACTTTGCCAAACCGACAGATACACAGTTAAACTCCCAGAGATTTAATTTTTATTCCCGTTCATCTTTAATGATGGAAAATCAAACATTTATTGCTAATCTTTGACCAACTTTCTTGGCCCAGACCGACTATTATGAAGGTACTTTATCCACAAGTACAAGATTGATTTTTATGAAAAATATGATCTCAGCAACATAAAAGAATAAAGCACTGATTTTTAAGAAAATTATTTTTTAAGCTCGAACAGTGATCATAACAAATTTGCAGCCAGATCGCGATCAAATTCTACGATCGAATTGGCTTTTCCCAAGCTTTTATTCACTTTTTATACAAAGGCTGTGGAAAACTTCTTATTTATGATGATCCTATATGATCAGTTAAAAGGATCCTTTATAATTACGGCCTCTGCAGCGTTTTAATGATTGACTTTTGTTGTCTTCATCTATAATATCTCGCGCTCGCAATGGCACCTGTGCCAGGATCGCGACCTGCATAGGATGTTTTAACCTTAACCGATCGGATGGAATTGTTATGAAAAGAACTTTTCAACCTAGCGTTTTAAAACGCAAACGTACACACGGTTTCCGTGCTCGTATGGCAACAGCAAATGGCCGTAAAGTATTAGCTCGTCGTCGTGCTAAAGGCCGTAAAGTTCTTTCTGCTTAATATATAAGTGGAAGACTTTAGCTTCAGCAGGGAGTTACGTCTGTTAACTCCCTCGCATTACTCTCGAATCTTTAATGAACCAGCACGCGCTGCGACTCCTTTTTTTACCCTATTAGCTAAACGCAATGACCAAACTAATCCTCGATTAGGTCTTACGGTCGCAAAAAAACGCGTTAAAAAAGCCTGTCAACGTAATCGAATTAAACGACTTGCTCGCGAAAGTTTCCGTTTAAATCAGCACAAACTCGATAACATTGATATTGTGCTTATGGTTAAAAGTGGTATTGATGAACAGTCAAACGAAGAGCTAACAAAGCAACTAAATAAATTGTGGCGAAAAATTAACGAACGCTGCAAGCCTGGTGCACCTAAACCACCACCATTTAAAAAACGCCCGAATAAATCAGCTAAATCTAATAAACAAGCCTGATAGCAATAGAATTACAGGCTTAATTAAGGTATCTTTAGCTCACCTTTTAATCATGCATTTAAAATTCTACGATGGGAATTTAAATTCATGGTATCCATTGACTAAATTAACGCAGGGGCAGACACATCATGAGGTTACTTAAACCACTTGTTGCTATTCCAAAGCGCTGTTTAGTCATGCTAATACGTGGCTATCAAAAATGGATAAGCCCACTATTAGGCCCGCATTGTCGTTTTAATCCAACCTGCTCTAGTTACGCTATTCAAGCAATTAATTTGCATGGAAGTGTAAAAGGCAGTTGGTTAGCTGTTAAACGCATATTAAAATGCCACCCTTTACATGCTGGTGGGGATGATCCCGTACCGGCAAAAAATCATATTAACCACCAACACGAGAAATAAGAGCTGTTATGGAATCGCAACGCACGTTTTTATTAATCGGCTTGATGCTTGTGTCGTTTTTATTATTTCAAGAATGGAATAACGACTACAACGCACCAAAGGCTGATCCAAGTGCCACAACACAAACACTAGGCGCAACAACACCAGAATCTGATGACTTTATTCCAGCATCATCTGACGGTGAAGTTCCAGCTGTAACGACAGCAAAGCGCTCAGTTATTGATGTAACAACTGATGTATTCACTGTTAAAATTGACACCCGTGGTGGTGACATCATTGAAACAGACTTACTTCAGTACGAAGAAGAAAAAGGCAGTAACACACCTTACATGCTATTAGGTGAGTTCGATGGTAAGCAATACTTCTCGCAAAGTGGCTTAATTGGTTTAAATGGTCCTGACGCAACTGTTGCTGGTCGCCCTGTTTATAAAACCACACAAAAAGCATTCACTTTAACGGGTGATGAGCTACGTGTACCACTTGAGTTTACTGACAGTAAAGGTGTGACATTTACTAAAACTTATATCTTCAAAAAAGGCGACTACGCTGTAGATTTAGAGTACACAGTAAACAACGTAACAGCTGATCCAATTCAAGTTCAGTTATACACACAAGTAAAACGCACAGTACAAGAAAAAGGCAGCTTAGTAGATCAAAACTACTTAGGTGCAGCATACGGTACTGAAGAAGAGCCATACGAAAAGTACAGCTTCTCAGACATGGCTGATAAGAACCTTAACATCACTACAGCTGGCGGCTACATTGCATTTATCCAACACTACTTTGTAAGTGCGTGGGTACCAAAGCAAGACCAACAAAATACCCTTTACAGCAAATTAGTTGCTGGTAATGCGGCAATTATTGGTACTAAAGGTGAAGCAGTTAACGTACAAGCTGGTACGCAAGCAACACTTAGCTCAACTTATTACATGGGCCCGAAAGAGTCTGATGTACTAGAAGCAATCCACCCAGACTTAGACCTAACTGTAGACTACGGTTGGTTATGGTTTATTTCACAACCATTATTCGTACTACTTAAGTGGTTACACAGCATCCTAGGTAACTGGGGTCTAGCTATCATTGCAATCACGGTTATCGTTAAAACGGCAATGTACCCGCTTACTAAAGCACAATACACGTCAATGGCGAAGATGCGTGCCTTACAGCCTAAAATGGCTGCACTAAAAGAAAAGTATGGTGATGACCGTCAAAAATTTGGTCAGGCTATGATGGAAATGTACCGCAAAGAAAAAGTGAACCCTATGGGTGGCTGTTTCCCGCTGTTACTACAAATGCCAATCTTCTTAGCATTATTCTACGTATTCTTAGAATCAACAGAGCTACGTCATGCTGAATTCATTTTATGGCTAAATGACTTATCAGCAATGGACCCATACTACGTATTACCTGTTTTATTTGGTTTAAGTATGTTCATCACTCAAAAGCTGCAACCTATGACGGTTACTGACCCTATGCAGCAAAAAATGATGACCTTTATGCCTGTAGTATTCTCTATTTTCTTCTTATGGTTCCCATCTGGCCTAGTACTTTACTGGTTAGTATCGAACCTTATCTCAATCGCTCAGATGCTAATCATCTACCGCGGTATGGAGAAAAAAGGTATTAAGGTAAGAGGTTAAACTCTTAATCCAATAAAAAAGGCGCTAACTGCGCCTTTTTTAATGCCTAAAAATAAATAAATAGCTAACCGAGAATAGGAGAATAAACTTGATTGGGCACACTGCGTTCAGTAAAGCTCAAACTCGTTGTTAGTAACGAAGCAACCACCAAACCGATTGCAATCATCCCAGATAAACCAAGCCACTTTCCAGTCGTTGTTTTACGCTTAACCCTAAGCCAACTCATATAGATGCCAGCAGCGCTTACAAAGCTCATCAATGCACCAAATAACCCCCAAATAAGCTTGGTACCAATGCCTGCAAAGTTACCAAAGTGCAGCGGATCAGCGGTGTCTTTAATTCGTGGAAGCAGGTTTAGTTCTTCCCCTTTTTGTATACCAAGAACTTCACCGGAACTTGGTTTTAAATAAACCCGGTTAGCACGCAGGCGCAATAAAATATCATCGTTATAACCACGCACTTCAATAGGCTGATCCGCTTTATTAGGATAACGAATATAGGAATATCAAGGCTAGGAAACGCCTGTTGAGCAGCTTCATAAGCAGCAGATAAACTAATTGGCGATAGACCTTTGCTAGGGCTTTGTTTTTTAAACTCACTCACGGCTGGTGGACTAGAGACATAGTGAGGTACATTCGCAGTTTGCAGCCCATGTTCTACCAGATACCAAACCCCTGTGATGGCCATCACAGCAATAAACCATAAACTCCAAAGCCCTAACAGCTTATGCCAATCAGACCAACTACTACGTTTATCAAGGCTTAGCGCAGCAGGCTTTTTCATAAAGCCTTGCCACCAGCGCCGATACACATAAAAACTCGAAACCAATAAAATAACGAGTAAAACACTCAAACTGGTGACGATTAGTTTACCCATCCAGCCCATCGACAAGTTCATATGCCAGTTACGTAAAAACCGCGATATCCGCGCCCACTCTCCTTCACCTAGTAAGCGACCCGTTGCAGCATCTAAATAAACAAAGCGAAATGAATCACCAACTTTAAGAGCCGCTTCAGTGGCAAGGTAATCTTGCTTATGACGTTGGATATAAAGTAACTGAGCTTGCGGATAATGCTTATTAAGGGTGTTTTCGAGAGCTGGGTAGTTAGTCGAAGCAGAAGAAGTTAAAGCACGGTACTTAGCGTCTGTTAAGTACTCGAGTTCATGACTTAACGTAGCGAGTGTTCCCGATACGCAGGTAACAAAAAGCAGGACTCCAACAAAGAGTCCTGCCCAAGAATGTAAGTTAAACCAACTTTTAGCGTTCACACGCCACCATTAAAAACTGTATTTAGCACTTAAATAGACACGGCGTGGCTCACCAGGAAAGTGCCCTGTTCGCTCGATAAAACCACTGCTTGCGTATTCTTTATCAAATAGGTTCTTAACTGATAGCTGCCATTGCCAGTTATCAACGGTTGTTTGCCACGCCATATTATAAACAGTGTAAGGTTTAACACGTTGACCACCTAAACTAAGCTGTTCATCAACATAGTCTAAGCCAGCAGAAATAGATGACGATAAGCTAGGTAGCTCATAGCGTGTCCATATACCTAGGGTATTTTGCGGTGCGTTAGCAAATTTATCGCTATCTGGAATTTGGTTACGAATGCTGTCGTTGGCTTTAGTAATACGGGTATCATTATAAGCGTAGCTTGCAGTCACTACCCAGCGCTCAGTGATGTCACCAACCACTTCAAGTTCAAAGCCCTTACTTTGTACTTCACCAACGGCAACTAGGTCATCAACGCCGTCACCTGCAACATCACCTAATAAGCTAGGCTGCAGGATGTTTTCACGGACAATATCGTACACAGCCATATTAACAGCAAGTGTGTCTGCTAATAGCTTAGTTCTTAAACCTAACTCGTTAATACGGCTAGTCTCTGGAGAGAACGGACCGCCCTTTGCTGTTTCTTGATTACTCGCACTTTGCGGCACAAAGCCAGTGCCATGTAGCGCATAAGGGAAGAACATATTGTTAATGTTATAGCTAGTACCAATACGGTAAGTTAAGTCGCTATCAGAAAACTCGGTTTGATTTAACAGATCTTTATCTTCAAAGCGGTCATACCTTAAACCAGCTGTCACACTCCAATTAGCGGTGATATCTAGTTGATCTTGCAAGTAGGCACCAAAGCGGGTGCTATTCGTTTTGCCAAGCCTAGGTGTAATACTATCAAGATCATAATCATCAGCAGAGGTTAAACCATACTCAGGGTTGTTAAGATCAAGTCCTGGTACTGGGCCACCTTTACTTTGTTGCGTAGCTGTACGGTAAACGCTTTCAAAATCATGTTCATACCAATCACTACCAAACAGCACTTGATGCTGCATGTCTGCAACTGTAAATTCTGCAATCGCATTAGCTGTTAAGCTAAAACCTTCGTTCTCACGTACTTGATCACGAAACTCACGATAGCTCCAATCAACAATACCGTCGTCATCTGTATCTACGAGGCCTCTTGGTTCATGGTAGTTTTGCACTTCTTTGTTATCAAAATAACGTGCTGTGACATCTGTGCGCCAAACATCATTAAACTCATGTTTTAAAGTTGCCTGATAGACATGGGCTTCAACATTTTGAAAGTCTGTCGCCTCGTTATGATTCCAGCTAATATCAGTTAAAAAATTGCCATTATCATCAGCAGGTACACCACGTAAACGTGCCCCACCCAACTCTTGCTCTATATAGGTATACTGAGTGGTCAATTCGGTTGCACTGTTAATAAGCCACGTATAACCAAGATCAACAATGGTATTATCGCTGCTAGTATTAGCACGGAATGGCTTTTCAGTATCACGGTAAAGACCAACACGGTAAGCATGATTATCAAGTGATTCACTCAAGGTTCCTGTGCTTTCTAATGCACCACTGAAAAAGTCATCATTACCTACTTCAACTTCAATACTGTGTTCACTGGTGAATTTAGGCTTCTTAGTTACATAGTTAATAATACCACCCGGATTACCACTACCGTATATAGCGCCAGCAGGTCCTTTTAAAACCGCAACTTGTTCAATATTAAATAATTGCGGTACAGCAAAGCCATTGAAAGGGTCGCCCTTTACGCCATCGTATAAAATCTCATCTTGGCGAAAGCCACGAAATGTCACACCTGAATAACTAAAGGCATTAACGCCAGCAATATTGCTATAAAGGTCGGTAATTTGGCGAGCAGCCTGATCACTGATCAGCTCCTGCGGCAAAATTTGAATTGACTGAGGAATTTTCTCTAAAGGTGTATTGGTACGAGTAGCAAAACTTGACTCGGTTGGGCGATATAAAGAGAACGCACGGCCAACAACTTCTATTTTTTCGAGTTCTTTAGAATCACTTTGATCAGAAGTAGTTACATCAGTTTGAGCATGGGCAACGCCCGAAAAACCAGCAGCAAGTGCAATAAAAACAGCAGAAAGACGCATAATAAAAAACGATAAGATTTAGAATGCGCAACATGGTAATGAATATAATTATCATTTGCAATGGTCGTTTATTATTAATTAAAGCTAAATAAAGTATTACTTACATCAGACTTTTGCTACCTCATTACTCAAACAGCTATTCGCATGAAATTAAGCCATAGGTTACAATAGAGCCAGCATTCATTCTTTTATTGGCATTATTTCATCGCATGATTAATCAAGACACAATTGCAGCACAAGCGACCGCACCAGGACGTGGTGGGGTTGGTATTATTCGCGTCTCTGGCAGCTTAGCTAAAACAGTGGCAGAACAGATTATTGGCCGTTGTCCTAAAACACGTTACGCAGACTATGTACCATTTAAAAGCTTGAGCGGTGAACAGCTTGACCAAGGTATTGCTATTTACTTCCAAGGGCCAAATTCATTTACCGGCGAAGACGTACTAGAACTACAAGGTCACGGCGGCCCTGTCGTATTAGATATGCTATTAAAAGAAATTAGCCAAATTGACGGTGTACGTTTAGCAAAACCAGGTGAGTTCTCTGAACGCGCATTCATGAATGATAAGCTTGATTTAACTCAAGCAGAGGCAATTGCCGATTTAATTAATGCAACCAGTGAACAAGCAGCAAAAAGCGCCCTCCAATCACTGCAAGGTGAATTCTCTAAACATATTGAAACGCTGGTGGAGAAAGTCATTCACCTACGTATGTATGTTGAAGCCGCAATTGATTTTCCAGATGAAGAAATCGACTTTTTATCAGACGGTAAAGTATCCGCAGATCTCAATGCCATTATTGATCAATTAGAGAATGTAACTCAGCAAGCTAAACAAGGTAGCATCATGCGTGAAGGTATGCGTGTTGTTATTGCGGGTCGCCCTAACGCTGGTAAATCAAGCCTACTTAATGCGTTAGCTGGCCGTGATGCTGCTATCGTTACCGAAATAGCAGGTACAACACGTGACGTATTACGCGAACATATCCACATTGATGGTATGCCACTACATATTATTGATACCGCAGGCCTGCGTGAAAGCCCAGATAAAGTAGAGCAAATTGGTATTGAACGCGCATGGGATGAAATTAACCAAGCCGATCGCGTACTATTTATGTTAGACGGCACAGACACATCAGCCACTGATCCTCATGATATTTGGCCAGAGTTTATGGCCAAGTTGCCAGAGGGTATGGGTGTTACTGTGATCCGAAATAAAGCCGATATTTCCGGTGAAAATGTCGGTATGGATGAACATGATCAATATCCGGTGATCCGTTTAAGCGCTAAAAATGCAGAGGGTATAGAGTTAGTTCGTACTCACTTAAAGGCATGTATAGGTTTCCAAGGCGCCACAGAAGGTGGATTTATGGCACGCCGTCGTCACTTAGATGCTCTTGAGCATGCAGCCTATCATTTAAACACAGGCAAAGAGCAATTAGAGATGCATATTGCTGGTGAGATCTTGGCTGAAGAGTTACGCCTAACTCAACAGTTCTTAAATGAGATAACGGGTGAATTTACTTCTGATGACTTGCTAGGGAAAATCTTTAGTTCGTTCTGTATCGGTAAATAAATTCCGGTCATCAATATTATAAAAAAGAGTCGCAAGACTCTTTTTTGTTTTTAGTCTAGTAATCAATTATCGGTTCAGGGCCGAAACCAGCCAGTAATTAACCTCATATCAATTAGTCTAGCGATGTCATTAAACGGAGGACATCATGGACAAATATCAACTCTTTCACCAATTACACCACCAGCAAAGCGGCTTTATACTTGCCAATGCGTGGGATCTTAGTTCAGCACAATTCATCCAAGCTGCGGGAGCTAAAGCAGTAGCAACAACCAGCTGGGGAATTGCTGCCAGTTTAGGGTTAGCTGATGGTGAAAACATCTCTTTTAAAACTCAATTAGCACTGGCTAAAAGCTTAACCGAACACCTTCATATTCCACTCTCTGTGGATATAGAGTCAGGCTACAGTAATGATCCGCTGAAAATTAGCGAAAACGTTTTAGCGTTAGCAAGATTAGGAGTTGTAGGCATCAACATAGAAGACTCAGACACTTACGCACTGAGATCTACCGAGCAGCAATGCACTATTATTAGTGAAATAAAGAAAGTACTTAACGAAAATGGCTTCGGTGGTTTATTTATAAACGCCAGAACCGATACCTACTTTGTTAGTGACTCCCCTTTTCAAGCAACATTAAAGCGAGCAAAAGCGTATCAAAATGCAGGTGCAGACGGTCTGTTTGTGCCCGGCTTAACTAACATAGAGCACATAACCAGCTTAGCTAACACAATAGATATGCCATTAAATGTTATGGCAATGAGCAATTTTAACTCAGCAAAAGCCGCTTTCGCTGGTGGTGCAAAACGGTTTTCATTGGGTAATTCACTCTATGATCTAGTCGGTAATACGATAAAAACCAGTTTAACTCAGATCGAAAACTAACTTAGCGAGCTAAAAAATTAGATCAAAACAGCTTTTAAGATCGAATTTAGCTAAAAATGTTATCCACATTTGGGGCTTTTTTAGATCTAAAGGCTGATTTGATCATAAAAAAACGCGGAAATTTGAATTTACTTTCATACAACAGCCCTTTTTGATAACTAATTTTCTTAAAAACAGCCTTTATTAGCGCTTATTTAAGTTTATTTCGATCTATTTTATTGATCGCAAATTGCAAACCGATCGTTATCAACAAGCGATCTATCCACAAAACGATCATACTCACTATTTTTATCAGATCTGAAAAATTAAGCGCTTACACATAATTAAAGATCAACAACTTAGCAAAGTTATACAGTTTCCAATATTTAGCTTGATCAGAACTTTCCCCAAATTTATTAACAGCTTGATCAAAGGGTTTAATTTATGAATAAATATAAAAAACTATTAAAAACAGTACATTATAAAAATAATTAAATTAAAGCTGTCATTTTAAGCAGAAAAACTTATTCAGATCGTAATTCAACGCTTTACTCACACCCTAACTTAGTTATCATGTGGCCACTTATTTCTATACATGATCAATCACATGCAATCAGTAAATATCATCGTTGGCAGCCAAATGGGATCTGCAGAATACGTGGCAGAGCAACTAGCAGAAGCCCTTGAACAACAAGGGATCCAAGTGCAGCTTCATGAACAGCCTGTATTTGATGATATTGATCAGCAAGATACTATTTGGTTGTTATGTACTTCTACATACGGCGCGGGAGACTACCCAGAGAACCTACTGCCATTTGTTGAGTCTATTAACCAACAGGCTGATCTTAAAGGATTAAACTACAGTGTGATCGGATTGGGTGACACTAGTTACGACACCTATAACTATGCAGGCCGTAATCTAGATGAGTTATTAGCTAATAAAGGCGCAAACCGCGTGGCAGAACGCTTAGAGCTAAATATTCTTGATGAAGCATTGCCAGAAGACACGGCATTAGCCTGGTTACCAAGCTGGATCGAATCAGCAGGGCTCAATTAAGCCAATCGGTGTTGATCGTTGTTATAAAAGTTACCCACAATTTACTGATAATTTAGATCGGATTGTGGATAAACACTGATCTAACTGCGATTTTAACCTAGTTTATCCCTTGGATAAGATCCAACCGATATTGCCCTGTGTATAAATAGCCCTTTTGATCAAAGCTTTTACGCGGGAAGATCCGATCATATTAACACCTTTAGATCTGCGTTAAGATCATGTTTTAAATAGTAAAGCGAACATTATCAACAGATCTAACCGTTACTAGTAGTAAGAGTAATAAAAGATCTCTTTAAAAGATCCTTTATATTATTAGAGATCACCCACTTAGATCTTGAGCACTGTTTAATCATTTATCTTCTCTAAATTTCTAGGTAGAATACGCTCCCTTTACAAAGTTTTGCTGGTCGATTAAGTAGGATCCCATAAATGATTTTTCACGAACGTTTTGATGTTATTGTTGTAGGTGGTGGACATGCAGGTACTGAAGCTGCATTAGCATCTGCTCGCATGGGCATGAATACCCTATTGCTAACTCATAATATGGATACCCTTGGTCAAATGTCTTGTAACCCGGCAATTGGCGGTATTGGTAAAGGCCATTTAGTTAAAGAGATCGATGCACTTGGTGGTGCAATGGCTCAGGCTATTGATAAAGGCGGTATTCAATTTCGTACTTTAAATTCATCTAAAGGCCCTGCAGTACGTGCTACACGTGCACAAGCTGACCGTGCTTTGTATAAAGCAGCTATTCAACATACTTTACAACATCAAGAAAACTTAAAGATCTTCCAACAATCATGTGGCGATCTAATCGTTGAAGGTGATCGAGTAATTGGTGTTGTAACGCAAATGGGTCTTCGTTTTAGCGCACCTTCTGTGGTTCTTACCGTAGGTACTTTCTTAGGTGGTCAGATCCATATTGGTTTAGAGAACTTCAAAGGCGGTCGTGCCGGTGATCCACCTTCAATTGCACTTGCTGAGCGTTTACGTGAATTACCTTTCCGTGTTGATCGCTTAAAAACAGGCACGCCTCCTCGTATTGATGCGCGAACTGTTGATTTTAGCAAGATGCAAGAACAGCCTGGTGATACCCCTACACCTGTATTCTCATTTATGGGTAAACAATCGGATCACCCACAGCAGATCCCGTGTTACATCACTTATACAAATGAAAAAACACATGATGTGATCCGCAATAACTTACATCGCTCACCTATGTATTCAGGTGTAATTGAAGGTATTGGTCCACGTTACTGCCCTTCAATCGAAGATAAGATCGTACGTTTTGCAGATAAAGACAAACATCAAATCTTTGTTGAGCCTGAAGGTTTAACATCATACGAATTATATCCAAATGGTATTTCAACAAGCTTACCGTTTGATGTACAGCTTGAAATTGTGCAATCAATCACTGGTTTTGAAAATGCACACATTTGCCGTCCTGGTTATGCGATTGAGTATGACTTCTTTGATCCGCGGGACTTAAAGCAATCATTAGAAACTAAGTTTATTAATGGTTTATTCTTCGCAGGCCAAATCAATGGTACAACCGGTTACGAAGAAGCTGGCGCACAAGGTTTAATTGCGGGTATGAACGCCGCATTACAAGTACAAGGCAAAGAGTCTTGGACACCTCGTCGTGATGAAGCATACACAGGTGTACTAATTGACGACCTAGCAACATTAGGTACTAAAGAACCGTACCGTATGTTTACTAGCCGTGCTGAATACCGTTTATTACTTCGTGAAGATAATGCCGACATTCGTTTAACTGAGAAAGGTCGTGAACTAGGCTTAGTTGACGATGCTCGTTGGGCTGCCTTTAACGAAAAAATGGAAATCATCGAAAAAGAAACGCAACGTTTAAAAGAAACATGGATCCACAAAGATCACGTTGCTGTTGATCAAGTAAATGCATTATTAAAAACACCACTGACGCGTGAAGCGAGCCTTGAAGATCTGATCCGCCGTCCTGAAATTCGTTATAACGACTTAATGGCAATAGATGGTTTGGGTTCTGAGTTTGATAACCAAGCTGCACTTGAGCAAGTTGAGATCCATACTAAGTACGCAGGCTATATTGCTCGTCAGCAAGATGAGATCAATAAGCAGCTACGTCATGAACAAACTGTATTACCAAAAGACTTTGATTATTCAACTGTTTCTGGTTTATCAAATGAGGTTATCGCAAAGCTTACTGATAGTCGTCCAGATACAATTGGCCAAGCGTCACGTATTTCAGGTATCACCCCTGCTGCTATTTCGCTATTATTAGTCTATCTGAAAAAGCAAGGCTTACTGCGCAAGACTGCGTAGTTGGTGAGGAATACAGTGTTACAACAACAATTAACTTCGCTGTTAGCGCAAACTGATATTGCGCTAACAAAAAAACAGCAACAACAACTTGTGCAATATGTTGAATTATTATACAAGTGGAACAAAGCGTATAACTTAACCTCTGTTCGTTTACCTGAAGAAATGATGGTTAAACATATTATGGATAGCTTAGTTGTTGCACCACACCTTAAAGGCAAACATTACATTGATGTAGGTACCGGTCCTGGTTTACCGGGTATCGTATTAGCCATCGCTTTACCTGATACACAATTTGTATTGTTAGATAGTTTAGGTAAACGCGTACGCTTTTTGATGCAGGTAAAACATGCACTTGGTCTTGAAAATGTAACCCCAGTTCAGTCTAGAGTTGAAGAATATCAACCAAGTGTTAAATTAGATGGTGTATTAAGTCGTGCATTCGCCTCTTTACAAGATATGGTTGACTGGTGTGCGCACTTGATTGATCATTCAGGTAAATTTATCGCCTTAAAAGGCGTATTTCCGAGCGAAGAACTAGACTCATTACCTAAAGGTATTAAGTTTGATGAAAAAATCAGCTTGGAAGTACCTGAGTTAGATGCGCAAAGACATCTAATCATTCTATCTAAAGACTAGGGATCAGAGCACTGTGGCAAAAGTCATCGCATTAGCAAACCAAAAAGGTGGTGTTGGTAAAACAACCACCGCTGTGAATCTCGCGGCATCGATGGCCGCGACGAAGCGTAAAGTGTTATTAATCGATCTTGATCCGCAAGGAAACGCTACTATGGGTAGTGGTGTCGATAAATACGGTGATGTTGCGACTATTTACGATTTATTGATTGAAGAAACACCAATCGATGAAGTGATCAATAAAGAAACCTCAGGTGAGTATCACTTAATTGCTGCTAATGGCGATGTGACTGCCGCTGAAGTTAAACTAATGGAATTGTTTGCTCGTGAAGTGCGTTTACGTAATGCGCTTGAACAAATTCAAGATCAATACGATTTCATTTTTATCGACTGCCCGCCTTCACTTAACATGCTTACTGTTAATGCAATGGCTGCCGCAGATTCGATTTTAGTTCCGATGCAATGTGAGTATTATGCCCTTGAAGGTTTAACGGCATTAATGGATACCATTACTCAGCTATCTAAGCTAGTAAATCCAGCGTTAACAATTGAAGGGATTTTGCGCACCATGTATGATCCGCGCAATCGCCTTGCAAATGATGTATCAGAACAACTCAAACAACATTTTGGCGATAAAGTATATCGTACCGTTATCCCACGTAATGTCCGTTTAGCAGAAGCGCCGAGTTTTGGTGCCCCTGCCATGTATTATGACCGTGCATCAAGTGGTGCTAAAGCTTACTTAGCCCTAGCCGGCGAAATGTTACGTAGAAAAGAGAAAACATCTTCAGCAGTAGCCTAACTTCGAGGTAAAAAAATAACATGTCTGCTAAAAAACGCGGTTTAGGCCGAGGACTCGACGCTTTATTAAGTTCATCAAAACCTGCCCCAAGTGCAAATAATCAGCAACAAGCGACAGCAACACCAGAGCAAGTCTCTGAAGTAGTTGCAGAGCAAAGCAAAGGTGAGCTGCAAAAATTAGCGATTGAGTTTTTACAATCGGGTAAATATCAACCGCGTAAAGACATGTCTGAAGAAGCGCTAGAAGAGTTAGCCAGCTCAATTCGTGCTCAAGGCATCATTCAGCCAATTGTTGTGCGCCAAATTGGTGCAGACAAATATGAAATTATTGCTGGTGAACGTCGTTGGCGTGCTGCTCAACTTGCAAAATTAGATGCTGTTCCATGTATCATCAAAGATGTACCAGATGAAGCAGCCGTTGCAATCGCATTGATTGAAAATATCCAACGTGAAGACCTAAACGCGATGGAAGAAGCGATTGCATTGAATCGTTTACTTAACGAATTTGAACTCACTCATCAACAAGTCGCCGAAGCTGTTGGTAAATCGCGTACGACTGTGACTAATTTACTACGTCTAAATAATCTTAACGAAGATGTTAAAATCTTGTTAGAGCATGGCGACATCGAAATGGGTCATGCACGTTGTTTATTGGCACTTGAAGGCGAAGCGCAGTCAGATGCTGCTAGATTAGCGGTTGCTAAAGCGTTGACTGTTCGTGAAACTGAGAAATTAGTTCGCTCTATCTTAGAACCAGCCCCGAAAAAAGAAGTGCAAGAAAAGGATCCGGATGTCAAACAGTTAGAACAAAAACTTGCTGAAAATTTAGGCGCCAAAGTAGAAATAAACTACAATAAAAAAGGCAAAGGCAAACTGGTTATCTCTTATACAACTCTTGATGAGTTGGATGGCATTTTAAGCCGTATAAATTAAGACTATTCCCGTCATTAATTAATAACATGTCCAAAAAGAGACATTTGTGGTGTTTTTGCACTACAAAGGGTCGACTCAAGTTGCAAAACTGGTAGGAATCAGTATAATTTCGCCAGTTTTCATACCCTGACAATTTAACGTTCTAAAGGTTAACAAAACGTGACTAATAGGTTAGCAAGGCCGTATAGGCTTGCCGCATTTAAATTAATTTGTCTTCAGGGTATCGTAGCATTAATCGCTGCAGTAATTGTTTTTATAGGTTGGGGAGTCAATGCCGGCCAGTCAGCGCTTGCTGGCGGAGCTGTTGCACTACTCCCTAATTTTGTATTTGCTGTCTATGCATTCCGTTATATGGGTGCAAGTCGAGTAAATCAAGTGTATGCCTCGCTAAAGCGCGGCAACGGATTAAAATTTATGCTAACAATCGTTTTGTTTGCACTGATACTGAAGTCTTACACGGTCGTTTTATTACCGTTTTTCTGTGTTTATGTATTGGTGTTATTTAGCGGATTGTTTGCGCCCGTTTTTTTTAATCATTAACTTTTGGGATATAACATGGCTGCAGAAGAAGTAACTCTATCAAGCCATATTCAGCACCACTTAACTAACGCTAAGATGTGCTCGACCGACGCTGGTCTTGCCTTCAACAAAGCGTGTGCAGACAGTGGTTTCTGGACATGGAATATAGATACCCTCGCATGGTCAATCGGTCTAGGTCTTGTATTTTTATGGATCTTCCGTAGTGCCGCTAAGAAAGCAAATACCGGTGTACCTGGTAAATTTCAGTGTTTCATTGAAATGATCGTTGAGTTCGTTGGCGACAACGTACGTGACACATACCACGGTAAAAGCGCATTAATCGCTCCATTAGCTCTAACGATTTTCGTTTGGGTGTTCTTAATGAACTTAATGGACTTGATTCCGGTTGATTTCCTACCTGCATTCGCTGGCTTCGTTGGCGAGCAAGCATTTGGTATGGATTCTCACGACGTTTACATGAAGATTGTACCTACAACAGACATCAACATGACTGCTGCACTTGCTATTGGTGTATTCATTCTGATGATCGGTTACGCAATCAAAATCAAAGGGATTGGCGGATTCTTAGCTGAATTAACGCTTCACCCGTTTAGCTCTAATAACAAGCTAGCAATGGTGTTCTTAATCCCATGTAACTTATTACTAGAAACAATCGCTTTAGTTGCTAAGCCGTTCTCGTTAGCACTGCGTTTATTCGGTAACTTATATGCTGGTGAGTTGATTTTCATCTTGATCGGCGCAGTTGGTTTAATGCAACTACCGTTGCACTTTATTTGGGCTGTATTCCACATCTTAGTAATCGTACTGCAAGCATTCGTATTCATGATGCTTACAATCGTATACCTAAGCATGGCAAGCTCAGATAATCACTAATTTTTTACACTTTTAAAATTTAATTTTAATTTACAATTGAAACTTTGGAGAAAAAAATGGAACTAGTATTAGGTCTTAAGTATATCGCTGTTGCTCTACTTATCGGCTTCGGTGCAATCGGTACTGCAATCGGCTTCGGTAACATGGGTGGTAAATTCCTAGAAGCTTGTGCTCGTCAACCTGAACTTGCACCTTCATTACAAGTTAAGATGTTCATCCTTGCTGGTCTAATCGATGCCGTAGCTATGATCGGTGTTGGTATCGCAATGGTATTGTTGTTCGTACTTTAATATTATTTTTTGAACAGCTTACTATTTTAAGGAGGAGCGGTCGTGAACTTAACAGCCACTCTTATCGGTGAATTAATTGCATTTACGGTTTTCGTACTTTTCTGTATGAAATACGTATGGCCACCACTAAATGGTGCAATTGAAGCTCGCCAGAAGAAAATCGAAGATGGTTTAGCTGCCTCTGATAGAGCCGAAAAAGACTTAGAACTTGCGCAAAAGAAAGCTGCTGAGCAGCTTAAAGAGGCAAAAGCTCAAGCGGCTGATATCATTGAACAAGCTAAAAAGCGTGCCACGCTAATCGTTGACGAAGAAACTGTTCGTGGTCAACAAGAGCGTGAAAAAATTATTGCTCAAGGGCACTCTGAAATCGAAGCAGAGCGTAACCGTGTAACAGAAGAACTACGTAAACAAGTAGCGACGCTGGCAGTGGTTGGTGCTGAGAAGATTTTAGAGCGCGAAATCAATCAAGCCGCACACAGTGACATCGTTGAAAAACTTGTCGCTGAGCTGTAATTAGGAGGGTATGAGCATGTCTGAATTGGCTACTATCGCTCGCCCATACGCTAAAGCGGCTTTTGAACTTGCCGTTGAAAAAGGCACTGTTGAAAGTTGGAACGACATGCTGTTCTTTGCTGGCCATGTTGCCAGCAACGAGCAAGCCGCTGCCGCGCTAGCTGGATTGCCTACTGCTACTGAACAAGCAGATCTGTTTATCAAGATCTGTGCAGAGCAGCTCAACGAACAAGGTCAGAACCTAATCAAGGTGATGGCTGAAAATGGACGTTTAGTTGCACTGCCTGCTGTTGCTGAGTTATTCGCTGAATTTAAAGCGGACTACGACAAAGAAATCGACGTTGATGTGATTTCTGCAACACCGCTTGCTGCTGAGCAGCAAGCAACATTGGTAGCGGCACTTGAAAAACGTTTCGCACGCAAAGTTAAGCTGAATTGTAGTGAAGATACTACAGTTGTTGGCGGTCTTATCATTAAGGCGGGTGACACTGTAATCGACGGCTCAGTACGTGGCAAATTAGCCCGCTTAGCTACATCACTACAATCGTAATTGGGAAAAAGAGCATGCAACTTAATTCCACTGAAATTTCAGATCTGATCAAACAACGTATTGAGCAGTTCGAAGTTGTAAGTGAAGCTCGTAACGAAGGTACTATCGTATCTGTTACTGACGGTATCATCCGCATCCACGGTCTTGCTGACTGTATGCAAGGTGAGATGATCGAGCTTCCTGGCAACCGTTATGCTATCGCACTAAACCTTGAGCGTGACTCAGTAGGTGCTGTAGTAATGGGTCCTTACGCTGACCTTAAAGAAGGCGTAAAAGTTAAATCAACTGGTCGAATCCTAGAGGTTCCTGTTGGTCGTGGTCTACTTGGTCGTGTTGTTAACACACTAGGTGCACCTATCGACGGTAAAGGCGCTTTAGATAACGACGGTTTTGAACCTGTTGAGAAAATCGCACCAGGCGTTATCGAACGTCAATCAGTAGATGAGCCAGTACAAACTGGTTATAAATCTATCGATGCGATGATCCCAGTAGGTCGTGGTCAACGTGAGCTTGTGATCGGTGACCGCCAAACTGGTAAAACTGCATTAGCAATCGATGCTATCATCAACCAAAAAGGTACAGGCGTTAAGTGTGTGTACGTTGCAGTTGGTCAAAAAGCATCTACTATCGCTAACGTAGTACGTAAATTAGAAGAGCACGGTGCATTAGAAAACACGATTGTTGTTGTTGCATCTGCTTCTGAATCTGCGGCACTTCAGTACCTAGCACCATTCTCTGGTTGTACTATGGGTGAATACTTCCGTGACCGTGGTGAAGACGCGCTAATCGTATATGATGATTTATCTAAGCAAGCTGTTGCTTACCGTCAAATCTCATTACTACTTAAGCGTCCACCAGGCCGTGAAGCATACCCAGGTGACGTATTCTACCTTCACTCACGTCTTCTAGAGCGTGCATCACGTGTAAACGCTGATTACGTTGAGAAGTTCACTAACGGTGAAGTGAAAGGTAAAACAGGTTCATTGACGGCATTGCCAATCATTGAAACTCAAGGCGGCGACGTTTCTGCGTTCGTACCGACAAACGTTATCTCTATCACCGATGGTCAGATCTTCTTAGAAACTGACTTATTCAACTCAGGTATCCGTCCAGCTGTTAACGCTGGTATCTCGGTATCTCGTGTTGGTGGTGCAGCGCAAACTAAAATCGTTAAGAAACTAGGTGGTGGTATCCGTCTAGCGTTAGCTCAGTACCGTGAATTAGCTGCGTTCTCGCAGTTCGCGTCTGACCTTGACGATGCAACACGTGCTCAATTAGAGCATGGTGAGCGCGTAACAGAGCTAATGAAGCAGAAACAGTACGCACCAATGTCTGTTGCTGAAATGTCTCTGTCGCTATTTGCTGCTGAAAAAGGCTACCTAAAAGACATCGAAATCGCGAAAATCATGGATTTCGAAGCTGGCCTAATTTCTTATGCAAACAGCACATACGCAGAGCTAATGGCTCAAATCAATGAAACTGGTAACTACAACGCTGAGATTGAAGCTCAACTTAAAGAACTTCTAGAGAAGTTCAAGTCGACGCAAACTTGGTAATTTAGTTATGAATGGTGAGCTTTAGGCAACTAAAGCCCACCTGATTCGGAGAGAGAGTCATGGCCAGCGGAAAAGAGATTAAAAGCAAGATCGGGAGTATCAAGAATACTCAAAAGATCACCAGCGCAATGGAAATGGTTGCTGCGTCTAAAATGAAAAGAGCGCAGGAACGTGTGGCGTCAAGCCGTCCATACGCTGAAAACTTACGCCAAGTGATTGGTCGTGTTGCTCAAGCAAATCTTGATTTTACTCACCCTTTCTTAGAAGAGCGTGAAGTAAAACGAGTTGGTTATATTGTTATCTCTACTGACCGTGGTCTATGTGGTGGCTTGAACTCAAACGAGTTCAAAAAAGTTGCCCTAGATGTTAAAGCGTGGAAAGAAAAAGGCGTTGAAGCTGAATTTACTACTTTAGGTAGCAAAGCAGCTGGCTTTTTCCAACGTTTTGGCGGTAAGTTAGTCGCTAAAAAAGCGAACTTAGGAGATACACCTTCACTACAAGACGTTATTGGTCCTGTAAAGACAATGCTAGATGCATACTCTGAAGGTAAAATTGACCGCTTATACGTAGTATTCAACAAGTTCGTTAATACTATGAAGCAAGAGCCAACAATCGATCAGTTACTCCCTTTGCCAAAAGCTGAAGAAGAAGTATCTCAACATTCTTGGGATTACTTATATGAGCCAAACCCAGAAGCAATTTTAGAAGCTCTGTTAGTACGCTTTATTGAGTCTCAAGTATACCAAGGTGTAGTTGAGAACGCTGCCTCTGAACAGGCTGCCCGTATGGTTGCAATGAAAGCTGCAACTGATAACGCAGGCGACCTTATGGATGAGTTACAGCTTGTTTATAACAAGGCTCGTCAAGCTGCAATCACACAAGAAATTAGTGAGATTGTTGGCGGTTCGGCAGCAGTTTAACGCTTCGGCAAAGTTTAATGAGAGGAATAGACATGAGTTTAGGTAAGGTCGTCCAAATTATCGGCGCCGTTGTGGATATCGAATTTCCACAAGACAACGTGCCAGCCGTATATGACGCACTAAAAGTAACAGATGGCGACTTAGCTGGTTTAACTTTAGAAGTTCAACAACAGCTAGGTGGCGGTGTGGTACGTGGTATCGCACTTGGTACTACTGACGGTTTACGTCGTGGTACTGCAGTAGAAGGTACAGGTCAGCCAATCCACGTTCCAGTAGGTACGAAGACACTAGGTCGTATCATGGACGTTTTAGGTAACCCTATTGATGAAGCTGGTCCAATTGGTGAAGAAGAGCGTATGTCTATTCACCGTGCAGCACCTTCTTATGAAGAACAATCAAGTTCAGTAGAACTTTTAGAGACTGGTATCAAGGTAATCGACCTTGTATGTCCATTCGCTAAAGGTGGTAAAGTTGGTCTATTCGGTGGTGCCGGTGTTGGTAAAACCGTAAACATGATGGAACTTATCCGTAACATCGCAATCGAGCACAGCGGTTACTCAGTATTCGCAGGTGTTGGTGAGCGTACTCGTGAGGGTAATGACTTCTACCATGAGATGAACGACTCAAACGTACTAGACAAAGTATCTCTAGTATACGGTCAAATGAATGAGCCACCGGGTAACCGTTTACGCGTAGCGTTAACTGGTCTTACTATGGCTGAGAAGTTCCGTGACGAAGGTCGTGACGTACTTTTCTTCGTTGATAACATCTACCGTTATACTCTAGCGGGTACAGAGGTATCAGCACTTCTAGGTCGTATGCCTTCAGCAGTAGGTTACCAACCAACTCTTGCTGAAGAAATGGGTGTACTTCAAGAGCGTATCGCATCTACTAAGACGGGTTCAATCACTTCAATCCAAGCGGTATACGTACCTGCGGATGACTTAACTGATCCATCTCCAGCAACAACGTTTGCTCACTTAGATGCAACAGTAGTACTTTCTCGTGATATCGCTTCACTTGGTATCTACCCTGCGGTAGACCCACTTGATTCATCTTCACGTCAACTTGACCCACTAGTAATCGGTCAAGAGCACTACGATACAGCGCGTGGCGTTCAAACAGTTCTTCAACGTTATAAAGAACTTAAAGACATCATCGCAATCCTAGGTATGGACGAGCTTTCTGACGAAGATAAGCAAGTTGTATCTCGTGCACGTAAAATCCAGCGTTTCCTATCTCAGCCGTTCTTCGTTGCTGAGGTATTCACAGGCGCGCCTGGTAAATACGTGTCACTTAAAGATACAATTGCTGGCTTCAAAGGTATCTTAAACGGTGAGTTTGATGATATGCCAGAGCAAGCGTTCTACATGGTTGGCTCTATTGAAGAAGCTCAAGAAAAAGCCAAAAGCATGTAATTAGGAGGGTAGTATGGCGGCTATGACTGTACATCTTGACGTAGTAAGCGCAGAAGAGAGCTTGTTCTCTGGTCTGGTTGAATCGATTCAAGTGAGTGGTAGTGAAGGTGACCTTGGTGTTAACTATGGTCACGCTCCATTATTAACTGCCCTAAAACCTGGTATGGTACGTTTAGTTAAGCAATTTGGTCACGAAGACGTGATGTATATTGCTGGCGGCACGCTAGAAGTTCAACCGGATCGCATCACGATTCTTGCAGATACTGCAGTACGTGGTGAAGACCTAGACGAGCAAGCGGCTGAAAAAGCTAAACGTGATGCTGAAGAGCAAATGGCGAATACGTCAACTGCTGAGTTAGATTATCAACAAGCTGCAGTGCAACTTGCTGAAGCAATCGCTCAACTTCGCGTAATTCAACAATTACGTAAAAAGTAAGCCTACTCGGTTTTCGAAAAGCCCACTTAATGTGGGCTTTTTTGTGTCTAAAATTCACCGCTAAGCATCCTACTTTAATATTTATACTTATATCCTTCATCAAAGCTCGCTACAATAGTGTAAATTAATAGTGAATAGCTGTTTCATTCAAGGTTCAGTCCAACACATTAGGATTGCGTATTTACACATGATGTGACTTACACAACTTTGTATGTTTTCCAGAACTCACAAAATATTGCACACCTAAAACAAAGAAAGAAGGATATTGTTTTAATGTCTCTGACTACCGTTATTCTTGCTGCGGGTAAAGGCACCCGTATGCGCTCTGCTCTACCTAAGGTATTACACAAAGTTGCTGGCAAACCTATGGTTCAGCACGTTATTGATAATGCCACTGCCCTTGGCGCTCGTGAAACAAACCTTGTTTATGGTCATGGCCGTGAGCAGCTTCAAGAAGCCCTATCGCACAACCAAGTAAACTGGGTATTACAAGAAGAACAACTCGGTACGGGTCATGCTGTTGCTGTTGCTAAAGAACACATTGCCGATGATGACACCGTATTAATACTCTATGGTGATGTGCCACTAACAAAACGCGCGACCTTAGAAAAGCTACTTGCTGCGACTCCAGAAAAAGGCTTAGCAGTATTAACGGTTACCCTAGATGACCCATCAGGTTATGGCCGAATGATCCGTGAAAATGGCAAGCTAGTTGGTATTGTTGAACAAAAAGACGCTTCACCTGAGCAACTTGCGATTAAAGAAATCAATACCGGTATTATGGCTGCTAATGGTGCGCTACTTAAACGTTGGTTAGGTAACCTATCTAACAATAACGCCCAAGGTGAATACTACCTAACAGACATTGTTGCGATGGCACACAGTGAAGGTGTTGAAATTACCTCTGCACAGCCTGAGCATCCGATGGAAGTTGAAGGTGCTAATAATCGCGTACAACTTTCAGCGCTTGAACGTGCATATCAAGCATGGCAAGCAGAAGAGCTAATGCTAAACGGCGCAACACTTGCTGATCCTGCTCGTATTGATGTACGTGGTGAAGTAACGACTGGCGAAGATGTTCTCATCGACGTTAATGTTATTTTCGAAGGTAAAGTAACTCTGGGTAACAACGTACAAATTGGCCCAAATTGCGTACTTAAAGATTGTACTATCGGCGATAACGTTGTTATTAAAGCTAACTCACTTGTTGAAGAAGCCAGTGTTGCTGCTAAATGTACTTTAGGCCCATATGCCCGCCTTCGCCCTGGTGCGATTATGGAAGAAGACTCGCACATTGGTAACTTCGTTGAGATGAAAAAGACCCGCTTAGGCAAAGGTTCAAAAGCAAACCACCTAACCTACTTAGGCGACACTGAAGTTGGCGAAAAAGTTAATATTGGCGCAGGTACTATTACTTGTAACTATGATGGCGTAAATAAATCAAAAACCATTATTGGAGATAACGCCTTTATCGGTTCTAATTCATCACTGGTGGCCCCTGTTAATATTGGCTCAATGGCAACGATTGGCGCAGGCTCTGTTATCACTAATACTGTTGAAGATGATCAGCTTGCAGTCGCTCGTGGTAAACAACGTAACCTTACTGGTTGGAAGCGTCCAACTAAAAAGTAATGAGCTACCCTACTAATTTATAAATAAAAAGCGAGTTTATACTCGCTTTTTTTGTGGCTGCAGTTTGTTCTCATAAAAGTGCCATATAGTTGTAATGCCTGCGTGTTGTAATTGCGTTAATACAATACGAAGGAAAAATAATAATGTTAAAAAGATCAATTATTGCGCTATCACTTTTAACCATTCTTACTGGTTGTTCATTAGACGGTGACGACGGCAAAGACGGCTTACAAGGTGAACAAGGCCCTGCAGGTCAAAATGGTACTAATGGAACTGATGGGGTAAATGGCACCGATGGTACAAACGGAACTGACGGAGCAAATGGTACAGATGCAAACGCTGCTTTAACTATAAATCTTATCGGCCGTGCAGTGCTGAACGCAGAAAGCCCTGAAGGTGCTGCGGAAATTGTTGCTTACCAAGCATCTAAACAACGAATATTTGCTATCAATAGTTCCGGTGATTCTGCGGTCGTTAATATCATGAAAGCCGATAGCTTTGACCGTGCAGCTTTAGTTAAAGATAACGAAGGGGTTATAAATGGCACTAATTTAACCTCAGAGATTACCCTTGCACTTAATGAGCACAGTGTGGGTGATGCAAACAGTATCGCTATTGATGCTAATAATGAACTTTTAGCCGTCGCAATGGCAGCTAGTAATACCGGTGATGCTGGTTTAATCGCATTTTATGATATCAGTGGCAACGAGCCTCAGTTTATTAAAAATGTCACTGTTGGCGCCCTACCCGACATGGTTACTTTTAGCCATGATGGCAATAAAGTATTGGTTGCAAATGAAGGCGAACCTAATGGTGACTACAGTATTGACCCTGAAGGCTCTATCAGCATTATTAATATTAATGATGGTGTAATTGCAGATACTGCTATTAGCATTACTTTTTCGGCTTATAACGACAAACAAGCAGAGCTTGAAGAACTTGGGATTGTATTTGCTAACCCGACAGGTCGGACAATCAACGGTAACTTGATTAATACAACCGTAGCAATGGATTTAGAACCTGAATACATCAGCATTTCAAAAGACAATAAGTTTGCCTACGTGTCACTACAAGAAAATAACGCCCTTGCTATCGTCAATCTTGAAGATAATAGCCTAGAGCTTAAAGGCTTAGGATTTAAAGATTGGTCTAATTTACTTTTTGATGCATCAGATAAAGACGGTGGTGTTAACTTTAAATCGTACCCTGGTCTCTATGGCATGTATCAACCTGATACGATTTCAAGCTTTACTTGGAAAGGTGCTAACTTCATTGTCACAGCGAACGAAGGTGATGCACGAGAATACTTCTTTGATACAACCGACGAAGCTGATTGTTTAGCAAAGGGTGGTCTAGATTATGATGAAGATGATGGTTGTTTATCATATATAGATGAAACCAGAGCTAAAGACTTAACACTGGCAAGCAATTTTGATTACCTGAACAATGACAACAGTGATATTGGCCGTTTAAAAGTGACCACTGTTAAAGGTGATGAAGATAATAATGGCGAATATGAATCACTCTATGCATATGGTGCCCGCTCTTTTACCATTTGGGATAGTAACGGCATGGTTGTTTTTGACTCGGGCGATCAAATCTCACGTATTACTGCATCAGTTCACGGAGCAGCATTCAATAATAACGAAGATGAAAATGACGGTGATAGTCGCTCTGATGACAAAGGTGCAGAACCAGAAGCGTTAGCACTGGGTACGATTGGCGAACGTACATTTGCATTTATTGGTTTAGAGCGTATGGGTGGCATTATGGTGTTTGATATTACTAATCCATACAATGTGACATTCCAAGATTACTTTTTTAATCGTGGCCTAGAAGCTGATGCAGATATAACAGGTGATCTTGCTCCTGAAGGTATGGCATTTATACCTGCAGAACAAAGTGCAACGAATGAAGCATTGCTAGTTGTTGGTAATGAAATTTCGGGGTCAATCGCTGTTTGGGAAATTTCTACTAACTAATCCGCCTTATAAAAATAAAAAGCGACATACCTAATTTAAAGTATGTCGCTTTTTCTATGCCATTTTATCCTCACAAAAATGACTGCTTTTTGAGCTAAAACCCCTCTGCAGCCCTTTATTTGTATGGTTATTGTACTAATTTGAAAATAATCAAAAAAACCTTCAAAAAGTGCTTGCGTTAATTCTTCGCATCCCTATAATGCGCATCCACTGACACGGCGGGCAGCAATGAAAAGCGCTGAACAAAGTGACAGAGAGTTAAGTAAAACTTCGGTTTAAAACGGTCTAAAAAGAAAGTTTAAAATTAAGTGTTGACTCGAAAAATTAAGGATGTATTATACGCATCCCTAGCGACAACGTCGCAACGTTCTTTAACAATATAAAGCAATCATCTGTGTGGGCACTCGTACAGGTTGAGTTCTAACAGCGAAGCTTAGTTTACTAAGTAACGCAAACAAATTTAGAGTCTCAAATGTAACTGAGTGACTTCATAGTCAATTCGATATCGAAAGATATCAAAATCAGAATTCATTGAGCACGAAACTTCGGTTTCAAAAAACTTTTAATTGAAGAGTTTGATCATGGCTCAGATTGAACGCTGGCGGCAGGCCTAACACATGCAAGTCGAGCGGAAACGAAGAGGTGCTTGCACCTCTGGCGTCGAGCGGCGGACGGGTGA
>NZ_JBECOT010000022.1:0-63044 GCF_040104395.1 Pseudoalteromonas sp. BZA4 | reverse complement strand
CAAGCACCTCTTCGTTTCCGCTCGACTTGCATGTGTTAGGCCTGCCGCCAGCGTTCAATCTGAGCCATGATCAAACTCTTCAATTAAAAGTTTTTTGAAACCGAAGTTTCGTGCTCAATGAATTCTGTATAAATTGACTATATAGTCACTCATAAGAAATTGAGACTCTAAATTTGTTTGCGTCACTTAGTAAACTAAGCTTCGCTGTTAGAACTCAATCTGTACGAGTGCCCACACAGATGATTGCTTTATATTGTTAAAGAACGTTTGAGATACTTTCGCGTCTCAAGGGCTGTGCATTCTACGCAAGCCGTTATTTTTGTCAACACTTAATTTTGAGAAAAGTTTATTTTTTCAAAACTCAGTCTTACTTGACTCAACCAACTCGTCGTTTTGCTTTTTTGTAAGCAGTCCGCCGTGTCGGTGGATGCGCATTATAGGGAGATCCGAATTGAGATCAACTGTTTTTTGAAGTTTTTATGAAAAAAATGACTGTTCGCGCAAAATACGAACGAAACGAGTGAAAATAGCACTAAAAAAGGCCCTAAAGGGCCTTTTAACGTTATTTTACTATGAGCTTCCAACCTACTTTTGCTTGTAGCTTGGACTCTAGTTGCAGTTCACTGGCCATTAATGGGTGATATTTTAACCAATCACCATCAAATGTCAGTGTGAGGGTGTTTTCATTAACACTGAGATCAATCGCTGGTAGTACATCATCTTGGCGACGCATTGATAAGATCACAGCGATCCGTACTACCCTTGTTAAGCATTCAGCGAGTACTTGATGACAGCCCAAGTGAGCAAAACTGTTTTTAACTAGATCAGCGCGATGCTCACAAGCAACAGCGGTAATTAATTTATGCTCAGATTGCGAGAAACCTGGCATATCAGTGTTTTCTATAATGTAAGCTGTGTGCTTATGATAAAGCTTGTACTCTATTAGTAAGCCAATCTCGTGCAATTTTGCTACTGTTCTTAGTAATGCGATTGCATTTTCATCGATTGATTGCCATTGCCCCATCACGCTTTTTGCCAACTGCTCTGCAAGTTGCGCAACCCGACAAGCCTGTTTTTGATCTACATGATAGCGATTCATTAAACCATCAACTGTACGCTTGCGGATGTCGTGGTTATGAAGCTCTGGCACCATGCTATATAAAACACCTTCACGCAATGCACCGCGAGCAAGACCCATTTGTTTTATATCTAGAGATTCAAACAAGGCGATCAATATAGCGAGGCCAGAAACAAACACTAGACGACGCTCTTCACTCAAGCCTGGAAGCTCAAGATCAGCAATCGTTTCAAATTGCACTGATTGCTCTTTAATAGCGATAAGTTTATCAAGCGTTAAAAGCTCATCTTGGTTTTGTGCAACCATGATTTCTTGTATCGCTTGCACTGTGCCTGACGCACCGCTCGCAATTTGCCATCCGGTTGCTTGGTATTCATCGACAATTTCTGCAACCACTTCACTTGCAGCTTTAATTGCAGCAGCAAAGTTTTCGTTACTGAGCTTTTGATCTTTGAAGTAGCGTTCTAAAAAGGTAACACAGCCCATGTGTAGGCTTTTATAATGCAGTGCATCAAAACCCTGACCGATAACAACTTCGGTACTGGCTCCGCCAATATCGATAACCAGTTGTTTACCGCTACAAGCAGAGGTGTGCGCCACGCCTTTATAGATTGTCTTAGCTTCTAGCTCACCGCTGATAACATTGATTTTATGACCAAGGATCTGTTCAGCTTTATGCTTGAATACATCAGCATTGCTAGCAAGACGTAAAGTTGCAGTCGCAACAATTGTGATGTTTTTCTGTGGTATGTCTTGCAGACGTTCAGCAAACAAGGCTAGGCATTCCCAACCTCGTTGCATGGCTTCAGTGCTAAGGACGTTGTTTTCATCAAGCCCTGCAGCAAGCCTTACTTTACGTTTGACTCGACCGATCGTTTGTAGACCGCCAGCAATCGATTTAGCGATCAGCATATGAAAGCTATTTGATCCTAAGTCGATTACTGCATACACATTTTTTTGCGGTTGAAGTTGCCCCACCGTTCAAAAACCTCTAGTTACTACTAAGTCTTCAACAACGGTCGTTTATTACGACCGTGATTTCTGGTAACTATTATTTGGTCGACGTCCGTTGTTATTACGATTACGTGGGCCTGTAGAATAGTTCCGCTTTTTCTGAATAGTAGGCTTAGTTAAATCATCAAGCAATGCACTTTTATCATAATGTGATAATGGAATGCTGTGTTCTATATATTGCTCAATTTCGTGGAGATTATAGGCATACTGTTCACAGGCAAAGCTAATAGCGTGTCCTGATGCACCAGCACGTCCGGTACGACCAATACGGTGTACATAGTCTTCACAATCATCTGGCAAATCAAAATTAAATACATGACTTACTTCTGGGATATGTAAACCACGAGCTGCAACGTCTGTTGCTACTAAAAAGTCTAAATCGCCTTTGGTAAATTGAGCCAAAATTGATTGACGCTTTTTCTGGTTTACATCACCGGTTAATAATCCAACTCGGTGACCATCTGTTTTCATCCATGCATAAACATTCTCACAACTGTGTTTCGTATTTGCAAACACAATCGCTTTATCAGGCCATTCTTCTTCAATTAAAGTTAACAGTAACTTAATTTTGTCATCTTGTGATGGATGGAATAGCTCTTCTTGAATACGCTTACCTGTTTTTACATCAGGTTCGACTTGTACGTGCTCTGGGTTAGTCATATGTTCAAACGCTAATTCCTGCACACGATATGACAAGGTTGCAGAGAATAATAGATTTAGTCTCTCAGACGTTTCTGGCATACGTCTAAACATATAACGAATATCTTTTATAAAGCCTAAATCGAACATGCGATCAGCTTCATCAAGCACTACAACCTCGATTTCATTGAGGGTATAACAGCCCTGCTTGTATAAATCGATAAGGCGTCCAGTAGTCCCAATTAAAATATCAACGCCTTTTTCTAGTTGTGCACGTTGTTTTTCGTAATCTTCGCCACCATATACTAATCCTAAGTTAAGATTACAGTGTGGGGCTAAAATTTTTGCATCTTTGTGTATCTGAATCGCCAGCTCCCTTGTTGGGGCCATGATCAGGGCTCTTGGATGTTTACTAGATGCTTTGCTAGATTGTAATAACCGATGGCACGTGGCAGTTAAAAACGCCAACGTTTTGCCCGTACCTGTTTGCGCTTGGCCCGCAATATCGCGGCCTTCACAAATAAAAGGTAGGCATTTAGCTTGAATGGGTGTGCAATATTCAAACCCATTTTCGGTTAAACCGGCAACCACTTCCGGTGCGATAGCAAAGTCTGAAAACTTTTTATCGGTCAAATGTGTCTTAGTCATAGCGTTTAAGCATAACGTTTAAACTTGCAATAAGAAACAAGAGTGTTTAAATACGCATTAAATATTTCGCCTAACTAATCGGAGATCGCAATGAGCGAGAAAATTATTCAATTAACTGACGATAGCTTTGAAGCTGACGTACTACAATCAGACAAACCTGTACTTGTTGATTTTTGGGCTGAATGGTGCGGACCTTGTAAAATGATCGCCCCTATTCTTGACGAAGTAGCTGGCGAGTTTGATGGCCGAGTTACCGTTGGTAAACTTAACATCGACCAAAATGCAGGCACACCACCAAAGTTTGGTATCCGTGGTATCCCTACATTACTTCTTTTCAAAGATGGTCAAGTTGCAGCAACTAAAGTTGGCGCACTTTCTAAAACTCAATTAGTAGAGTTTTTAGAAAACAACATCTAATGAAAATATAAAAAAAGGGCTTTTTGCCCTTTTTTTAGCTTTATTTTGTTTAAAGACTGGACGCCTTGCTAGTGACCTGCTAGTTTATAAAGCCAACTAATCCTTAGTTATACCAACAAACCTCACTCATGTATCAAACGATGATTTTGAGTATGACAATTGTAATAAAGAACCCACCAATATGCATTTACGCGAATTAAAAGACAAGTCTATCAAAGAGCTTGTAAACTTAGCTGAGTCCATGGGGCTCGAAAACGTAGCCCGTTTAAGAAAACAAGACATTATTTTCGCCATCCTTAAAGCGCACGCTAAAAGCGGTGAAAATATCTATGGCGGCGGTGTACTAGAGATCTTACAAGATGGTTTTGGTTTCTTAAGATCATCTGAAGCATCTTACTTAGCCGGCCCAGATGATATTTATGTATCACCGAGTCAAATCCGTCGATTCAGCATGCGTACTGGTGACTCAATTTCAGGCCTTATTCGTCCACCTAAAGACGGTGAACGTTACTTCGCACTATTAAAAGTAAATGAAGTAAACTTCGACAAACCTGAAAATTCTCGCACAAAAATCCTATTTGAAAACCTTACCCCACTACACGCAAACGAACGTTTACGTATGGAGCGTGGTAACGGTAGTACAGAAGACATCACAGCACGTGTACTTGATTTAGCCTCACCAATTGGTAAAGGCCAACGTGCACTTATCGTTGCGCCGCCAAAAGCCGGTAAAACGATGCTCTTGCAAAACATTGCGCAATCAATCAGCTATAACCAACCTGATTGTGAGCTAATGGTACTTCTAATCGACGAACGTCCAGAGGAAGTTACAGAGATGCAGCGCCTTGTAAAAGGTGAAGTAGTTGCTTCAACGTTTGATGAGCCAGCAAGCCGTCACGTTCAAGTTGCTGAGATGGTAATTGAAAAAGCGAAGCGCCTGGTTGAGCACAAAAAAGACGTGGTTATCTTGCTTGATTCAATCACACGTCTTGCTCGTGCCTACAATACCGTAATCCCATCTTCAGGTAAGGTATTAACCGGTGGTGTTGATGCAAACGCATTACACAAACCAAAACGTTTCTTTGGTGCAGCTCGTAACGTAGAAGAAGGCGGTAGCTTAACAATTATCGCAACGGCTCTTATCGATACGGGTTCGAAGATGGACGAAGTTATCTACGAAGAGTTCAAAGGTACAGGTAACATGGAATTACACTTAAATCGTAAGATTGCTGAAAAGCGTGTATTCCCAGCGATTGACTTTAACCGCTCAGGTACGCGTCGCGAAGAATTACTAACCAAACCTGATGAACTACAAAAGATGTGGATCTTACGTAAGATCGTTCATGAGATGTCAGAAATTGATGCCATGGAATTCTTAATTGATAAGCTTTCAATGAGCAAAACCAATGATGAATTCTTTGACTCAATGAAACGTCAGTAACTATTACTAGTTTTTAAAAAATGCCTGTTTAATACAGGCATTTTTTTTGCGTAAAACTAAGGACATAACCCCTTAAAAGTTATACTTTTACAGAATAAGTTTATTGGTAATTAACAGAAATTTGTTCTATACATTATAGGATTAAAGGTAAGGATCTCCTCAATGACCTGCATTAAAGTAGCTGTAGCTCTATTTATAATAAGCTTACTTAGTTGTATTGCTAGTTTTGCCGTATTTGATTTTTCTACTACTGCTATGGCTGCACTAATCCTCGTTATTGTAGTTCCTTGGCTTGCTTTAATTGCTTTTGTTTATATAACAGATAAAAAGCAACAAGATCATTTAAGCTACTTTGTTAAGCAAACTACTTCTGAGCAAGGCATCGATTTTACTTTTCGCTTTGACGAAAATGACAGCGAGTTGCCTAAAGCGTGTCATGCACTTAACGCAGGTTTAACAATGGCTGAGCATATGCTGGGCGAAATATACTCGTCATCTGCCCGCTTGTTACCTATGGCTGATGCACTTCGTGATACCTATGCATCGATGACTCAAAAAGCCACCATCCAAGATGCCCACGGTATTGATTTAGCAAATACGATCAATCGAATGATTGAAGTATCTAAAGAGCTGGATAGAAGTCTCGAACAAATATTAGGTTCAGTATCAGATGCCACTAAATCAGTACAACAAACCCGTTTAGACACAGATAAAAGCCAAGCAAGTCTTATCAAGCTTGCCGATAATATCAATCTGACGAGTGAGCAGATTATTTTACTTAAGCAAGATAGTGATGCTATAGGCTCAGTTATTGATGTTATCAATAGTATTGCCGAGCAGACTAACTTACTTGCGCTAAATGCTGCCATTGAAGCTGCGCGTGCTGGTGAGCAAGGTCGAGGCTTTGCGGTGGTCGCTGATGAAGTACGAAACCTAGCTGCCCGTACTAGTAAATCGACACAAGAAGTGCGTGAGATGGTTTCTAAAATTCAGCATAGTACTGAACAAGCAAACTCATTAATGCAGACAGCACTTAAAGAAACCGAGCGCACAGTTGAGCTATCTGAAGCATCTACAAAAGAAACCAATAAGATTGAACAAGCGATGCTAGAAATTAATGCGTTTTCTGAAAGCGTTCATGAGCAAGTGGCGATGCAAAGTCAAATGTCAGATGAAGCACAAATTAGTATAGATGCGATGGTTGAACTTAACTCTGATGCACTTTCAAGTTCACAAATACAAGCTGTTTCGAGCAAAGACTTAGTACGCCTTGCACACTCTTTAGATGAAAAACTATCAATGTTTCTGATCACTCACCCAGAAACCGATCAAGAGCAGCGTATTGATCGCTCTAGATTCGAAATGACTCAAGAAGTTGAGCAAATTCAAGATGGTGATATAGAACTGTTTTGATCAACCGATGCATTATGTAGTTGCTCAAGTAGCTGAGCAACTAAGCTTGTTAAGTCAGTAAGTTTATCTTGCTTTAATGCCGACTCAAGTGCCATAGCACTCATTGCCACATCATCTAACTCAAACATTTTAGCCGCGCCACCTATACGGTGAGCATCCTGCTGTAAATTAAACAGTTCATGAGCAGCAAAATGCTGTTGTATCAATGCGCTTTCATGCTCAAAGCTATTTATAAAGCTTGCAACTAAATCACTCATATCATGCTGGGACTTCGTTTCTGCACCGTCTTTTTTGCAATGCTTAGCAAGTTGCGTGTAAAACACTTTTTTATCAATCGGTTTAGCAAGGTAACCTGTAAAACCAGCTTCAAGGTAACTGTCGATTTCGTGGCTAATTGCATTAGCCGTTAATGCATATACAGGCTGGGTAAAGCCACACTCTTGTAGTAGCTTGAGTGCATTTAATCCATCTAGCACTGGCATTTGAATATCCAGCAGCACCACATCAGGGAATTCTTTTAGACAATACTCTACAGCTTGCTCACCATTTTCTACCGCAATAACCTCAAGACCCATCGACTCTAAATAACGAGAAATTAAACGGCGGTTGTCTGAGTGATCTTCCGCAAGCAGCACTTTACCAGACAAACCTTTTGTTACTGGCTGCACAAACTTTGCAAGCTCAACTGTTTCCGTGCTTGGAGTATGCTCTTTGCACGGCAAATAAAACGAAAATATGCTCCCTTTATTTAGCTCACTTTCAACACTGATATAGCCACCCATCATCATCGCAAGCTGTTGCGATAGGCTTAAACCAAGCCCAGTGCCTCCAAAGCGACGGCTGATGCTATTGTCGCCTTGCCTAAAACATTCAAAGATTTGCTTAAGCTGCTCAGCATTCATACCAATACCTGTGTCAGTCACACGAAACCATACGCCTTGCTCTACTTTATAGACCTTTAACTCTACTTCACCTTGATTGGTGAATTTAATTGCATTCGCACATAGATTTATAAGAATCTGTTTAATGCGGGTAAAGTCGAGCTGACTGTAAAACTGTTCGCCAAGCTCATTATGAAATGAAAAGTTCAGCCCTTTATCTTTGGCTTGACCACTAAGCATAGAATGAACATCAGTAAGTAATCGAACTAAGTCCCCCTCTTTTAGGCTTAACTCTAGCTTGTTAGCTTCGATTTTACTGATATCAAGTACGTCGTTAATCAGCTCTTTTAAGTGATCACTTTGTTTTTGAATAACAGCAAGCTCATCATTTAACTGCTCTGGTTGATAATAACCATTCATTAGATTATCGGTTTGGCCAAGGATTGCAGTTAAAGGTGTACGAATTTCATGGCTAATATTTGCCAAAAACTGACTTTTAATTTCATTCGCGCTGCGTAATTGATCTGCGGTTTCTTCAAGCTCTTTGGTGCGTTTAGCAACCATTAACGAAAGTTGCTCTTTTGCCCCTTTTTCGATGTTACGACGATAAATAGTAATACCCGTCACCACTATCATCACAAACAAGATAAATAGCATAATGCCCAACTGACGTTGTTTAGACATTTCGAGCTCTTGCACATTCTGTAGCTGCTTTAATTCAACAATTTCTTGATTAAGCTGACTTGCTTGGATTTGGCTTTGCAGCTCACCCATAGACTTTAATAATTTTAGACTTTGCTCGCTTTTAAAAGCGCGAACAAACTCATCAAAACTAGCAACGGCTGCTGCATAGTCACCCTTACCTGACTTAATCAGGGCCATCATTCCGGCACCGTCTTGTACTCTCAAATCATCTTTATATTGTTTAGCCATAAAAACTGAGGTAGTCAGAGTGGCTTCAGCTTCAGTAAGCTTTCCTTGTAATAACTCGATTTTTGCTTGCGACAATAAGCCAGCCAGCTCTAATGTTTTATTATCAATTTTTTTTGCAAACTCAACGGCTTTTTCTGCATGACTCAAGGCAAGCTCTAAATCACCGGTGCGCAGATACACATTAGCGATATTAGTGTGGCGTGAAGAGAGAAAGTAAGCGTTATCCGTTTCTTGGTAATAGCGCAAAGCACGCTGATAGTAGTGTAAAGAAAGTTGATACTGCCCAAGCTCTGAGTAAGCAACCCCCATATTGCCATACGACTGAGCAACGCCATCTTCATCACCTAATTTTTGGAAGATCTCTAGCGTTTCTCTATACATATCAAGCGCAATATCATAGCTCGACAAACGAATATAAATACCCGCTATGTTGTGTAAAATATCGGCTTTATCTTGCTCGCTACCATGCTCTTCATAAATTTCTTTCGCTTCTTTGTAATATTTAAGTGCTTGATCCATATTGAACATGTCAAAGTAAGCAAGGCCAATATTACTGAGTAAGTTTGCTTCGGCAATTGGCTCTGGTAGTTTTTCTGCAACACTTAATGCCTTGCTATAAGCAAGCACCGCTTGTTGCATCAAGCCTTGATAATAATAAGTGACGCCTTGCATTTTTAGGCTACGAAAGTAGCGATTTGGCGTTGCTGTAAAACTGGTTGCTTGCTCTGCCAATTGGTAGTTTTTTACCGCCGCAGAGAAATTACCTCTCTCTAACGCAAAGTCGGCAAGCTGCATGTATATATCGAGGCTTAGTTCTTGATTTGTTGTATTTTGATTAAGCAGCTTTTTGGCAAGCTGTTGCTTTTCTTGCCATTGCTCGGATTGACTAAATTGCTCAAGTAGCGAAGTGGATGCAAAGCTAGACTGCGAAACAAACAAACTACAGCTGAACAATAAAGCAGTGAGCAAGCTTACACGCAGTGATGTGAACATATGGCGAAATCCCTTAAAATCAACTTAGCCTGAAAATGAAGTTATTTAAGCTCGGCTAAATGCATTCCCTAGTATCTAAAAACATTAGCATAGTTTCAAAAAAGCAGCTGTGATAGCGTATACCACTGTAGATTACACTAAAGATAGGCTTGCGAACAATGGTTAACCCACTGATTGATGAGATTTTTTACCTTCTTTTGGAACAGCCTATTTGGAAGGTTCATACGCTTGCCAGCGCACTTAGTGAATCAGGAAAAATAGAGCAATTAGACAATGACCCACAAAAAGATCTGTTTAAACGCAACTTTTTAGTTATGAATGGTCTTTATCAACTACAAGCACAACTTGCACCTGAGCAACAGCTACAGATTGCGTCACTTCACATTGAACTTGTTAGTAAGCAAACGGGTAACGCATTAGAAAGTCATGATCCACTACGGGATTACTATTTAGATTGGCAAAACTTTGATACAACGAGCGATGAAATAGATGCGTTGTTAAGTGATTTTTGGCAGCGTTTTTCGTCATTTAGCCCAAACAAGGGCATTCACTCATTACCTCAGCAGCAGCTATTAGAATTACAACAGGCGTGGCAGCTACCTACTGATTTTTCGGAAAAACAGTTACAAAAGCGTTGGCGACAACTGGCGCTAAAGCACCACCCAGACCGCCAAGGCTGTGCAATTGAGTTTAAGAAAATACAACTCGAATATGAGCAACTTAAAGCAAGCTGCTCATAACTCAACAATTTATCTACTCAAACGTCGCGCACGGATCTTGCGCTTTTTAATATTACCTTCAGTCAATTTACGTAATGCAGGTTTTGCAGCAGCTCGCTCCACAGCAATAAAGGCCACATTATCAAGTACGTTAATTTTACCTACCTGATGACCGGCAATTCCCTCTTTACCAGTTAATGCACCTAAAATATCACCAGCACGAATTTTTTGCTTCTTGCCAGCATCAATCATAATGGTTGCCATGGTTGGCTTATAAGCGGGTTTTTCTAGCAAGCTAAATGGCGGAATTGGTTCAGGGTCAAAGTCGCGCTCGTAGTGGTCGCCAATTTGTGCCACTTTAAATTGCTCAGCTTCACCATAAATAGAACATGCAATACCCTTTTTACCTGCTCGACCAGTACGACCAACACGGTGCACATGGGTTTGTGGGTCATGCGCTAGATGGTAGTTCACTACCATGTCCATGTCGTTGATATCTAAGCCGCGTGCGGCAACATCCGTTGCAACAAGAATACAGGCGCTTTTATTAGCAAAGCGGATTAAAGTACGCTCACGTTCACGTTGGTCTAAATCACCATGTAAAGCAACAGCACTAAACCCTTCTGCGTAAAGGTCATCACAAATCTGTTGTGTTTCAACCTTGGTGTTACAAAAAACCACACAGCTTTCTGGTTGGAACTTCAATAACAACAGTTTCAATGTATTAAAGCGCTGTTTGTTATTATCTAGCTTGTAAAAGTATTGCTTGATTGTGCTTTTTGTTTGCTCTTCTTCTACCTTAATCATTTCTGGGTTGCTAAGCACTCGCTCAGCTATCGCAGCAATTGATTTTGGATAAGTCGCACTAAACAATAATGTTTGGCGCTGGTTAGGAATGCACTCAACAATAGCATCAAGGGTATCTTGGAAGCCCATATCTAACATTTGATCAGCTTCGTCCAACACTAGGGTCTCAACATCATCTAAACGCAATGTGCCTTTGCGAATATGGTCATCAACACGACCAGGAGTACCAACTATGATATGTGCACCATGTTCTAATGAGCCAATTTGTGGACCAATAGACACCCCACCACATAAGGTTAAAACTTTAATATTGTGAATGCCACGGGCAAGCTTACGAACTTCTTCAGCTACCTGCTCTGCTAACTCTCGGGTTGGACATAAAATGAGAGACTGAATACGAAAGCGTTTCACATTTAACTTAGCCAGCACACCTAAACTAAATGCAGCCGTTTTACCCGAACCAGTTTTGGCTTGGGCAATAATATCTTTGCCTTGCAAGATCACTGGCAAACTTTGCGCTTGCACTGGCGTCATTTGCGTATAACCTAAAGTTGATAAGTTATCGGTTAACTCTCGCGGCAAAGCCAAAGATGAAAAAGCAGTAGCAGTCACAGTAATATTCCAAACTTGATAATTGAGGGACATCCTCGAAGATGCTGTGGATCATAGCAGAGAATGTGCTGTTTCTCTAAACGAAAACACTGTTCAGCATATTTAATTCATATTTGCTTACAGTTTGCTGCTTTCTAACTCTCTGCATTTGTTCTAGTTTATTGATAGCAACCTTCAGGAAGAAACTATGCTTCTATTTAATACCGCTGCAGCTGATGTTTTCTATAAAAAACAAAAAACGTGCCCTCACTGTCATAGTGAACATTATTCTTTAAGCAATCACAGTAAAGTTTTGCGCTTTACTATTTTGCCCATCATGCCACTTTCTATTAATTATCAAAGACAATGTGATGACTGTGGCTATGTTACTCCTGCACCTTGGTATTCATTGCCCGCCTTAGAGTTAGCGTCGTTTATAAAATACTTTATTGGCCTATTCATTATCGTTTACCTATTAACAAATGCATTAATCGGTGCGAATGAACAAACTGAAAATGAGCAAAATTACTTAAACGAGCCAAAGTTATTTGATACCTATTTTGTCTATTCAGATAAATTTACTGGCAAACCAAAACGTATTAACAACTTAAAAGTAGCTCAGCTCGTTGAATTTGATGACAAGAACATGACTTTTAGAGTTGCTAACTACACTTACAAGTACAATAAAGACATCGAAATTGCCATGCGTACCAGCATGCTAGTTCAAGATGATTACTTTTCTAGTAAAACCCTGACTTTCAGTAAGTCACAAATAAAGCAGCTTTATGATGAAGGCAGCATTTATAAAATTATGCGACCTGAGCTTTATAGTTTATTTGGTGGTTTTGTTATGCACCCGCCTAGACCTAAGCCTTTATATACGGGCGTTAAGCTCGATAAACATAATCAGGAAGGGATTACTTACTTCAAAGATGGCCTATACGAGGAAGCGTTGAAAAGTTTTACGCTGTCTGCGGAAGATGGTTATGCATGGGGGCAATTAAACTTGGGTCAGATGTATCGTGATGGCCAAGGGACAGAAGTGAATAACGAAAAAGCAGCTTACTGGCTCAACAAAGCTACCTTACAAGGGAACCCTAAAGCAAAGATTGAGCTCGCAGAGCTATGCTTGAGCTACGATTGTAGTAAATTGAATACTCAATAATCTATTACCCATAAATATCACACATAAGAAACCAGCCTAATTATATGGTTCTCACTATTTACTTTGATTTTGCTATGTTATAACATTTTTGCAGTGGCATAGTATTTATACTCTTTTAAAGCCGAGTTACTCTCCCTGCTCTGCTTTTGAGATTACGCAGCTTGATGAAAGAATCATCTTTTGAGTTTGTATAACTTGAAGGAAGACCTTGCACACTAGCACGCTTACGTTCCCGTGCTAAATCCTTGCCGGCGAGCTTGCTCGCCGGCACTTTTCTCTAAAGCTTTAAATGATCATCTAAAAAAGCCAATACTTTTTTATAGTAAATAGTACGGTGCTCTTCTTTATAAAAAGTATTGGATACTCTAATGGGCTATGTAAAGCTATCTACTATTTAATGACGAATTTTATGCCAAAGTTCAACCACTAACACGACGAAAACCCCGGCAACAACGCCTAATAAACCATCAAATATAATCGGCGTAGCCAGCTCACCCGTTTTACCAACTAAATCCTTAATAAACTCAGTGCTACCTTGCTGGGCGTGATGTAAAACGGGGATCCCATGTACCAATATGCCTCCGCCAACTAAAAACATAGCAACCGTTCCTGCAAAGGCTAAAAAGCGCATTAACTTAGGCGCTGCAGCAAGTAAAAACTTACCCACTAGCTCTTTTATTTTACCGCCACTTTGCTGCGCTTTTTGCAGTAAATACAAACCAGCATCATCTAGTTTAACAATGCCTGCAACTAACCCATACACGCCAATGGTCATAATAATTGCTATTACACTAAGCACTAAAGCTTGATTCACCAGTGTTGCGCCAGCAACCGTGCCTAGCGTTATCACGATAATTTCTGCTGAGAGGATAAAATCAGTGCGGATCGCCCCTTTCACTTTTTGCTTTTCGTATTCTTGTAAGTCTTGTTGTTCAGACAGAGTTTCATCTTCTTGTTGAGCATGACCAAGCAGCTTTTCGATAATTTTCTCTGCACCTTCAAAGCACAAAAACAGCCCGCCAACCATTAACAGCGGAGTAATTAACCAAGGCAACCAAACACTAATCAATAATGCTGCGGGCACTAAGATGGCTTTGTTAATAAACGAGCCTTTTGCCACAGCCCAAACCACAGGCAACTCTCTATCGGCAGTTACCCCTGTGACTTGCTGAGCATTAAGAGCCAAATCATCACCTAACACCCCTGCTGTTTTTTTTGTTGCGACTTTACTCATCGTCGCAATATCGTCTAAAAGTGTTGTAATATCATCAAGTAAGGTTAGTAAATTAGTGCCTGCCATGGTGGTTCCTTGCCCATTAAATACACTATCAACATAACTTATCCTGCCATTTTCACCAACGGTTAATTTTTCTTTGTTAGGCTTATAGCTCATTCAAAAATAGAGGTGTTTCTATGATTAAACCACTTCTCTCGGGGCTCGCTTTAGTTACCTTGTGCGCGTGTGCTGAGCAAAGTGCACCAAGCAATTATCTGTGCGATGAGACCCTCAGCGCCAGTATTGTTGAATACAGTGATGAGGAAGCAAGACTGACATTTAAGGACTCTGAATTTTTACTCAATCGCCAAGTAAGCGGCTCAGGGGTTAAATACAGTGCCGATAATGTTCTGTTTTGGTCTAAAGGCGATGAAGCCATGCTGATTTTAAAAGGAAAAAAGTACCAATGTAGCTTAATCCAGCAATAGCAAAAGCTTTACTTGCGAAATTAGCTTAATCAGTGGTTTTGAGTATAATAGCGACAGTTTATTCAGCGTTTAAGCGGCTATAATGAAATACAAAGATCTTCGCGAATTTATCGAGTTATTAGAACAAAAAGGTGAATTAAAACGGATCAAACAAGAAATTGATCCTTACCTTGAAATGACTGAAATTGCCGACCGTACTTTACGTGCCGAAGGCCCAGCTCTGTTATTCGAAAATCCTAAAGGCCACACTATTCCCGTTCTTGCCAACCTTTTTGGTACGCCTAAGCGTGTTGCAATGGGCATGGGGCAAGATGATGTTAGTGAACTGCGCGAAGTTGGTAAGTTATTAGCTTTTCTAAAAGAGCCAGAGCCACCGAAAGGCATTAAAGAGGCACTAGGGCAAATCCCAGTATTCAAACAAGTACTGAATATGCCAGCTAAAGAAGTAAAAAAAGCGCCTTGTCAGCAAGTTATACTTGAAGGCGATGATGTTGACTTAACTAAGCTGCCTATCCAACATTGCTGGCCGGGTGATGCTGCTCCCTTGATCACATGGGGTCTAACGGTTACCAAAGGGCCTTATAAAAAGCGCCAAAACTTAGGCATTTACCGTCAGCAACTATTGGGTAAAAACAAAATTATTATGCGTTGGCTATCGCACCGCGGTGGCGCATTAGATTTTCGTGAATGGTGTAAAGAGCACCCAGGCGAACCTTACCCTGTATCGGTGGCATTAGGTGCCGATCCTGCGACAATCCTAGGCGCTGTAACACCAGTACCAGACACCCTAAGCGAATATGCATTTGCTGGTTTACTACGCGGTAGTAAGACTGAAGTTGTTAAATCGGTTTCAAATGACCTACAAGTGCCTGCTACCGCAGAGTTCGTACTTGAAGGTTATATTATGCCGGGTGAAACAGCACCAGAAGGCCCTTATGGCGATCACACAGGTTACTACAACGAAGTAGACGAGTTTCCTGTGATGACGGTGACTCACATTACACATCGTGAAAACCCAATTTATCACAGCACTTACACTGGCCGTCCACCAGATGAGCCAGCTGTACTCGGGGTTGCTTTGAACGAAGTGTTCGTGCCAATTCTGCAAAAGCAATTCCCTGAAATTGTAGATTTTTACCTACCTCCTGAAGGCTGTTCTTATCGTATGGCTGTGGTCACGATGAAAAAACAATATCCAGGTCATGCCAAGCGCGTGATGATGGGGGTGTGGTCTTTCTTACGTCAATTCATGTATACCAAGTTCGTGATTGTTTGCGATGATGACGTAAACGCACGCGATTGGAACGACGTGATCTGGGCCATTACCACGCGTATGGACCCTGCTCGCGATACGACGATGATCGAAAACACACCAATTGATTATTTAGATTTTGCATCGCCAGTTTCTGGTCTTGGCTCAAAAATGGGCATGGATGCAACCAATAAATGGCCAGGCGAAACAGATCGTGAATGGGGTGAGCCCATTGTTATGGATCCAAAAATCAAAGAACGTGTTGATGAATTATGGGACAGCTTAGATATTCTCTAGGCTGTGTCTATGTTAAACTGCTCAAAACTTAACGGTTATGAGTGCGATTCATAACCGAATTTGCTTCTGTGCTTATAAAGGTAAACTATGCAAACACTACTCGCTGACGTTGTTGCGATCAGCCCGCTTACAGACCATGTACATAAGGTCATTTTGAAACCACAGCAACCTGTGTCATTCGAGGCAGGCCAATATATGCAACTTGTATTAGGCGAAAAAGATAAGCGTGCCTTTTCTATTGCAAGCCGCCCGTCGCAAACTGAACAGATTGAACTACATATTGGTGCCGCTGGTGCTGATTCGTATGCAATGCAAGCGCTTGACCATTTACGTCAAGCTCATACAGAGCAACAGCAAGTTAATGTTGAAGTAGGCTTAGGTGTATCACAGTTGCGAGTTGAGGGTGAGCGCCCAATTATTCTACTTGCTGGCGGTACAGGTTTTTCTTATGCCAAATCAATGGCTGATCACCTTGCTGAAATCGGCTGTGAGCGTCCTGTATTATTTTACTGGGGTGTACGTGAGCAAGCTGCACTTTATGCTCATGATGAAATGCAAGCATGGGCAAACAGCAACCCACATTTCCAATATATTCCTGTGGTTGAAAATGCACCGCAAAGCTGGACTGGCAAAACAGGTTACGTCCACAAGGCTGTTATGGAAGATATCGTGTCTTTAGAACCATACGATATATACATGGCAGGCCGCTTCGACATGATTGGCGTGGTTCGCGATGATTTTATTAATCATGGTGCGGTACGTGAGAACATGTACGCCGATGCATTTGCATTCATTAAATAACTAGCTCATACCGGTTATTTTTAAGGCATCCAATTGGATGCCTTTTTTATTTGTTTTACCTATCGCCTTAATCCGTCTAAACGATTTCACAAACTGCATTTCCTTGACCATACTCTGATTAGAATAACGATGGGGAGAGACCCAAATGCTAAATACAAAAGTACAAGACTTTATGCAACGTAAGTTGCCACACATTACGCCTGAAACTGAAATGACCACCGCGATTAGCGAGCTGCAAAAGTTTAAATTACTAGGCGCACCTGTATTCGATGACAACAAAAGCCTAGTTGGCTTTATTTCTGAACAAGAGCTGCTGCAACCGCTCATGCAAAACAGTTATTTCTGTGATGGTGTAGTGAAGGTAAAACAGCTAATGCGCACCGATGTTGTCACGGTAAGTAGCGATCAAAACATCATAGAACTGGCAGATGGCATGCAAACTGGAAAGCCAAAAAACTACCCGGTTATCGAGGATGGTAAGGTTGTTGGCATGATCAGCCGGGGAGACGTGCTCAAGGCATTGTATGAAAACTATGTCTCATGCCAAGAGCACCAAGTGTAAGTTAGCTGCTTAACGATTAACAGCTAACTGTTTTAAAGCCGCTTTATCTGCATCGCTTAAATAAGAAATTTCAAGCGCATTAGCTTGCGCTTTTTCCATATCGGCTTGGCTTAAGCCTGCCGCAGGTGCTGCTACTTGATACTCATACGCTATTTCAATACCTTCAACTGCTGGATCATCAGTATTAATTGATGCCAAAATACCATGGTCTAAGAAGGTTTTTAACGGGTGTTTTGCAAGCTCAGCAACAGTGCTGGTTTGAATGTTACTGGTTAAGCAAGACTCAATACCAATGCGCTTATCACGTAAGTAATCCATTAGTGCAGCATCTTCAATCGCTTTTACACCATGACCAATACGCGTTGCACCAAGCTCGTTAATTGCTTGCCAAATGCTTTCGCTACCTCGCGCTTCACCGGCATGAATCGTGGCAGCTAAGTATGCATCATGAACTTGTTTAAAGTGATCAACAAATAGCTCACCCGGGAAACCAATTTCATCGCCAGCTAAATCAACCGCGACTAAATCATTTTTAAAAGCAAGAAGCGCATCAAGCTCTTGCTGACAGATTTTGGTGCCATATGTACGCGACATGATACCGATTAAGTTAGCTTTAATTGGTGCGTTATGACACGCACTTTTAACACCATCAACCACCGCTTCAACAACACCTTGCGGGTGTAGGCCTTGGCTTTGCGCCATATAATATGGGCTAAAACGAAGCTCAACGTAATCGAGGTTTTGGGCAATCGCATCTTCAACGTTTTCGATAGCAATACGACGACAAGCATCGTAATCACCCAATACTTTTACACCCCAATCTAGCTTTTGTAAAAACGCCACTAAATTTGGTTCAGGGTCGATAACCTGTACGTGCGGAATAAGCGCTTCAATGTTGTCAGCAGGTAATTCAAGATTAAACTGACGACCAAGCTCTAAGATCGTTTGTGGGCGAACATTACCATCTAGATGACGGTGAATATCAAGCAAAGGGAGTTTGTTATTGATCATAATTAGCACTCAGGTTCAGTAAATTTGCGCGGATCATACGTACCCACGGCGATATTTCAAGTTTAGATGATTTTATTTACTTTTTAGAGGTCAAATGTCTGCTTTAATGGCTGCTAGCATTATGCAAAAAATGCCACAAAGTTTTAAAAAGTTTATCTGCATCAATTGGTTTAGTTAAATAACCATTCATACCACTGGCTAAGCCTTTCTTAAGGTCATCATCGTGGGCATTTGCCGATAAGCCAATGATCGGTAAATCGGTGATCAGTAATTCATTACGAATAACCTTAGTCGCTTGTAAGCCATCCATATTCGGCATTTGAATATCCATGAGTACAAGGTCATAGCTTTTTTCACTGATCATCTTAATAGCCTCGTGGCCATCTTTAGCGATATCAGGTTGGCAGCCTTTAGTTTTTAAAATCGAACTCGCCACATGTTGATTCAATGGGTTATCTTCAACCAATAGAATTGCATCATCGGCAAATGAAACAGCAGTCACATCGATATCAGCTAACTCATCATCACTATGAATCACCTCTTCAAGAGGGGACTCAAATGGCAGCGAAATTGTAAACGTTGAACCTTGCCCCTCAGAGCTAGTTAGGCTTATCTCGCCTCCCATCATAACAATGAGTTTTTGGCAAATGCTTAAGCCTAAACCAGTCCCACCAAAACGACGAGAGGTTGAGCTATCAGCTTGTGAGAATGGTTTAAACAGACGCTGCTGGGCCTCTTTGCTAATGCCGATGCCTGTATCAATAACACTAAAATAAGTAAATTCACCCTGCTGCCAAATACGTAATGTAATCGTGCCTTCTTGAGTGAACTTCACCGCATTGTTTAACAAATTCAACAATACTTGTTTTAAACGAATTGGGTCGGTATGGATCAGTAGGTGTTCAGAAGCATCAAGCTCAACTCTAAATTCTAAAGAGCGAGAGTTAAGCTCAAACTGCAATAAGTTAGTCAGCTCACAAACCAACGCATTCACATCTATGGGTTCTTGATGTAGCTCCAATCGCCCCGCTTCTATTTTAGAAAAATCTAAAACATCATTTATCACCCGTAATAGTACATTCAGTGCACCATCGGCTTGATCAATATAACCACGCGCTTGTTGCCAGTCAGCCTCTTGCATTGCTAAATAATGCAAACCCTTAATACCATTAATAGGCGTGCGTATTTCATGGCTCATATTCGCCAAGAACTCACTTTTAATTTGACTGGCTTTATCGGCTTTTAATTTTTCTTCGCGAAGGCTTTGAGTTTGCTTTGCCACTTGCTGACGAATTTGAATATTAGTGCCAGTTACTGAAATCAAAAAAGTGATCAATAACCAAACAAACAGCATACCCACTATTTGCGCCAACCAATAAGGCAACCATGATGACTGTGTAACTGACTCCCATAGCTTTACCTGCCAAACACGCTCACCAATAATAAAATTAAAGCTCGCAATGGCCGCTGTACCAACACGGTGTGGACTGTAAATTTCGACAGGGTTACTGCCGTCAGTAACATCATAGAAGCTGGTATCAATCTCAGTGTTCTGATTAAAATTAAGTGTTTGTGCTAACACTTCTAAATTGAGCACGGCGACAACATAACCTCTAAACCCGACCTGATGATTAATGTCTGAATAAACTGGGTTGAAGAATAAAACGCCCTTTCCGTTATCATCACCTTGCATCAGGGTAATAGGCTCACTGACGGTAACATTTTTAATTAATCGAGAGTCTGTTAATGCTTTTTTGCGTAACTCGTTTGAGGCTAAATCAAAGCCCTGCGCAGGTTCGTTCCCTGCTAGTGGGTGAATATATTGTACCGGATAATACACTGCTCGCTTACTCACCGGCTGCCATTGGCCTGCAGCACTTTTTTCTTTCACGTAGTAATCTGCGCCGAGTTCATCACGCAGTAAGTTTTGATAATTATTTAGTTGTGAGTGAATCACTTTAGGTGCCCACTCAAAGGCTAGAATTTCTTCGCTGTATTGTAGTTGCCTTGATGTGAAGCGCTTAAATTCATTCAAATCAACCATATCGCTACTAGCAAAAAAGGTCGCTAATAAAGATAAGTGCGACTTAATTTCATCGACTTTATGTTCAAGGTTCGTGTGAATAGCACTGACTTTAGCTTGCTGGCGCTGTAAGTCTTTGTCTTTTTTTACACTGGCTGCACCATAAAAGCTGACACAAATAACCACGTAAATTAATAGCGACGGCACAATGATTTGCAGCCGTTGGCGAGTATGATGGTAACTAAATGCCGCTAAAATTAATGGCGTGAAAATCAGCACTCCAATGCTGTCGCCAATCCACCATGCGATAAAATTATTAAGTGCCGCATAACTCGGAATAACATTATTAATGACTAATAAGCCGGTGCCAATTGATGCTGCAATCAAGCTACACAAAGGGCCGCCAATCATTAAACCAAGCATACTTTGCTTTAATGACGATAATTCAATCGGGCGTTTAACGACATGAATGATAATGTAATAGGCAAGCCAAGCTTGGAATGTAGATGCAGTTGTTACGCCAATTGCCTGCAGCATCATTTGCCAGTGAAAAATATCAGTGGCTTTATCAAGGTGAATAAGGTTTACAAAGAATGCCCCTAGCAGAACCCCTGGCAAGGCACGATTTCTAAGTAGCAAGATACTGGCAAGCGCAATACCTGAAGGCGGCCATGCTGCAACCGCATAGCCATCAATCGCCAGCAATGAATTACTTAAGTACCCTGTAAGAAAGTAAGCAAGTGCAATGCTTATTGTCAGTGTAAATAAGTTCTTCAAGCCATCGCTCCTTTGCTGGCTGGAGTAAAATTATTGATAGAGTACCAATGCTTTTTCTGGTTGGGCACTCTTACTGTAGCTTAGCACCGCTTGCTGCAAATAAGCATGGCGATTATCTGCATTAAGCGCTTTATCAAACACTCGCGCGGCTAAGTCGTATTCACCGTGAGCATTTGCTAAACATGCAAGGGCTAGTAATAAGTCTGTATTTTCGGTGTCTTTTTTTAATACATCCTGCAAACTTGATTGCAGCTTGAGTGCATCGCCAGCGCTACTAGTACGTAAAATACGTGCTAAATCTTTATGCTGTAGCGGTTTTTTGATCATTTTAATTAAGCTTAGCTCAATTTTGTTTAACTCACCTGCCTTCGCCATCGCCGTTAAATAGCTTACTTCTGCGTGTGGCTTCAAGTTTTTGGCTAATTGCTCATAACGCTCAGTTAAATCCCCGTTTGACTGAGCTGCAAAGTAACGGTCGAACAATTGTTGCCACTCTTGCTCAGAAAGAGCTTTTTTACGTAATAAACGTGGCATAAAGTCACTAAGTGCCGCCCACTTTTGCTCTTGCACTAAAACATGGGCATACATTTTGAGCTCTAAACGAGAGGCTTTTTTGCGTTCAGCTAACGCTTTAAGGTCAGCAAAAATAGTGCTGGTTTCGCCGCTAGCAATCCATAAATTAGCCACTTTCAGCTGCTTATCTTGGCTTATTTTATCAAGATAGCTAATCGCTTTTTCATTTTCATTATTCGCCAGTGCCGCTTTGGCAAGAAGCGCATAACGTATATCGCTCCACTTATCTGCAACACTACTGTTATCAAGTGCAAGCTCAAGCTCCGTATAATCGTTATTAATTAAGCTCCATACACCTTGCTCAATAGCTGCTTGTTTACGCTCTTCACTGCGCGCAAAGAAACCATGGCGTGTATGGCTATATAAAGATATTACGTAACGGCAAAGCTTATAAAGTAAAAACAGTGCAGCGAATGCTAATATTAAAAGTGCAGTAACGCCCCAAATAGTCCCTTCAATGGTCGTTTTATTAAAGGCAATTAAGACATAACCCTTTTGATCTATAAAAAAAGGGGCAATCCCTAAGCAGACTGCTATTGCAATAATGATTAATAAAAAGCGGATCATTGTGCCCACTCCTTCACCTGCTCAGTACTTTGTAGTGACACTTTTGGACTAAAATCGAGCTGCTCTTTAGAAAGCTCAGCAAGGCTTTTTAAAGCCGCTTTTGTTTGCGCATCATCTTGTTTAAAGTAATCTTTTACCAAGCTATGAGCAGCATCAACAGCACTAAAATACACACTACTTTGTTTACTTAATACCGCATCTTGCGCTTGAGCTAAGTATAAACTTAAGCGCTGTTTTACTAGGTGACGCTCTTGCTCACTTAAAAATGGTGCAATAACCATATCTTCACGTGTACGCACTTCTACAAAGAAGTCTTTAAACTGCTGCCACGACTTCGCAAGGTTTTGACGCCACTCACTGACATTTTCACTTAATTGATTTGGGTCTTCTTTGACGACCTCTTCAGGAAGTGAAATAGCATTAAATACCAGTTCATCAACTTTTTGATTAATGCCATGCAGTTTTAAGTAAATTGCTTCAACAGCCACAGGTTCTATGGCATTCAAGGTTTGTAAATCTTGGTGAATTGCTTGGCGAATAGCGCCTGTACCCGGGTGTTCTGCAAGTAAGCTATCTAAGCGAGATAGCACAGCAGCAGCCCCCTGGTAATCATGCTCTGCCCACAATTTAAATTCGGCCATACGCTGCAGGCTTGTGACTTCTTGCGGGTTAAGCGTGAAAGTTTGCTGCTCGGCGCGCTTTAAAGCCGCTTGTAATTGCTGCTGTGTTTGCTCTGCACTTTCATTTAGTGCATCAGTGACCTTTTGTTCACTGTTATAAAGCGAGTGCTGCATTGTTTGTTGGGCACTTTTTAATGCATCAATTTGCTGCTGTAAGCGTAGGTTTTCATCTGTCAGCTCAGTCAATGCCACAGCCGATTGCTGATCGCTATTTAATTTTAGATAAAACTCATAGCCAACTGCACCAGCCACTAAAAGTGAAATAAGTAACGCTAAGCTACCTGTTTTGCTTATGCCTCTTTTAGCTTGTACAGGCGCCTTCGCCCCAGTATTTGCCGTTTGCGCTTTTTTCTCTGGCTGTGCGGTCACTGGCTTTGCGGGTTGTTTTGATTCTGCTTCACTCATTTTGCTACCTTGCTGATTAATGCAGGTGAACATAGCGCTGTCGCTCGCCCCTGCAGCAATATGTATCTGTGTTCTTGCGACATTTTGTTGCTTTAAATAATCAGCGATACGCTCACTGGCAACGAAAAATTGTCGCTCTTTCAACCATGCAAGCTGAGGCTCATTTAGGCCATTAAAAATGGCATCCACCGCTGCATTACTGGTAATGACTATACCTTCTACATCAATTGTTTGCCAGTGGTCCATCCACTTGCCCGGTTCGCTCTCAATTGCGCTCCGCTTGTAAACAACCAACTGATTTAATAAAGCACCACGTTGTTTTAAGGTTTTCGCTATGGTCGTGCGCCCACCTTCACCTTTCACTAAAACGATGTTACTTAGTTCAACATCTTGTAGTGTTTTTAATTCAAGCAGACCTTCTGAATCATGCTGTTTGGGCACTGCGGCTCGTCGCCCAAAGGCTTCATAAACCGCATCAGCAGTTTGCTGACCGACCGCATAAAGTTGCGCTGCTTTGTTGATGGTTGGTGTGAGTTTTAACAAGGCATGCACGGCATCTTGCGAGATAAAAATGATTTTATCGGCATTTTCTAGCGGCGCGAGCTCACTACTATTTACTGTGAGGTAATCTAAGGTAAGAACTGGACACAGGGTTGTTTGATAACCCGCCTGCTGAAGCTCAAGAGCAAGCTCAGTGCCTTTTCCTTCTGGACGAGTTATCAAAATATGCATATTAAGCGTCTCTATATACTTCAGCTAAAATTTTATCAGCACCTTGCTCAAGTAGCTTTTCAGCAAGTGTAATACCTAACTGCTCTGCGTCAGCCACTGGGCCTGTCACTTCATCACGTAGCATTTGGCTGCCATCAATAGCGCCCACTAAACCACGTAAATGTACTTGCTCACCATCAACCAATGCAAATGCACCAATTGGCACTTGGCAACCACCTTCTAAACGGCGATTCATAGCGCGCTCAGCATTAACACGAATACGTGTTTCATTATGTTCGAGTGGCGCTAACAGTGCTTTTGTCACTTCATCATCAATACGGCACTCAATACCTACAGCACCTTGACCATTTGCAGGTAATGATACTTCAGGTTCGATAAAGGCAGTGATGCGCTCTGGCATTTCTAAACGGATGAGACCCGCTGCAGCTAGAATGATTGCATCATATTGGCCATCATCTAGTTTTGCTAAACGTGTATTAACATTACCGCGTAAATCACGGATGTCTAAATCAGGGCGCGCTTCGCGAATTTGGCATTGGCGGCGTAGGCTTGATGTACCAACAATAGCACCTTGTGGTAACTCATCTAAACTTTTGTAGTTGTTTGATACAAATGCATCGCGCGGGTCTTCACGCTCACAAATTGTGTGTAACGCTAAACCTTCAGGAAACTCAACAGGCACATCTTTCATTGAATGCACCGCAATATCTGCACGGCCATCTAGCATGGCTTGCTCAAGCTCTTTTACGAATAAGCCTTTACCACCAATCTTTGCCAGTGGCGTATCAAGGATAATATCGCCTTGTGTCGACATAGGAACCAACTCTACCGTTACGTCGTCATGGAAGTGCTCTAGTTGAGCTTTTACAAATTCAGCCTGCCATAAAGCAAGTGCACTTTTACGGGTAGCGATACGAACTAGTTTTGTTGTCTGTGTCATGAAAAATCCAATTATTTATCCGGCTGATACTAAATATTACTCAGCTAAAATTCTAAATTCTTTTTGGGCCAGTAAGTTGCCATCTGCGTCAATAACTTCAACACGCCAGTCACCCAGTTGTTCTGGCATAATGTTTTTCGTTGAATAAGTACGAAAACGTGGACTACTTACGGCCAATTCAATCGAAGCAAGCTGTTGACCTTGGTAATACCATTGGTGACGAACAGTTTGCCCTTGCATATTTCTAAGCTCGCTAAAAAAGCTCAGGCTATTGCTTATTTGCGCTAATTTTACATCGTTTTTTAAAACGTTTACTGGTTCTCGATCAACAACATCGGTTGTTAATACCGCGCGGCTTACTTTGTCTGTGTCTATTTTAGCGCCAATTGCGACACTGGCAATATGCGCTGACTGCGAAAACTGCTGCTGAGCATCAGGGGCTGCAGCAATCTCTACTTGCTGTTCAGTTTGTGGTGGCTCTTCATCAAGAGTGACCGCTGATGTTTCCGGTTGTTGCTCGTCAACAACCTCTTCACTGTCGATCTCAACCTCTACTGTCGTAACCTCAGGTTCAACAATGTTTGAGCTCACAACCTCTGCTTTAGCCGTTTCTGTGCTATCAGCCAGCGGTGTTTGCTCATTAATTGACGAAGCATCGACTTCTTTTGGCTCTTCTTGCTCAGCGTCATTTAAAGGGGCTTGTAATTCAGCATTTGTAAACTCTGCTTGCGGTTCATCTTGCGGAGATTGCTCAGCATTTACAGCACCAATAAAGCTATACACTAATATAGCCAGCGCAACTAAGATAACACTGCTGACCATAAAAATGCGTCGCCAATGCCATTGATAAGTCACTGCTGTGGGAGTTGAACCTGCCGATTCAACGGCATTCATATTTGCTGTAATTACAAGTTTCTTTGTCATGTTGGCCTCTAAAACCAAAAAATTAACTCAAGCGAGCAATTAACCACTCTCGAATAGCCATCAGTTCTTCACCACAAACTTGGTGCGCCATCGGATAGTCTTGCCAGCTTACTTCCATGTTGTTAGCGCTAAGCACGTCAAATGCTTGTCTGCCCGCGCTATGCGGTACCACATCGTCAAATCGACCATGTGCCATAAAAATATTTAACCCCTGCTGCTTGGCTTCATCAGCAAATTTTGCAGGCACACACATATAGGTTGAAAGTGCCATTACACCCGCTAATTTATAATCTAGACGTGGCGCTAAGTGCAGCGATACCACACCCCCTTGCGAAAAACCGGCAAGAATAATTTTGTTAGGAGCGATACCTTTTGCAATTTCTTGGTCAATAATTGCTGCCACTTTTGCAGCAGATTCACGCACTCCTTGCTCATCAGCACGCTTATCTAAATCCATCGATTTAATATCGTACCAAGAACGCATTGCCATACCACCATTTATGGTGACCGGCTGCACTGGCGCATGTGGAAACACAAAACGTACGCCAAGCTCTTTTGGTAGAGCAAGTTGCGGTGCAACGGGAGCAAAACCATCACCCGAATCACCTAAACCATGTAGCCAAATAACCGTTGCTTTGTGTTCGCCTTGCGCTGGGTACTCAACAAACTCTAAACTCATAGTTCAGAACGCCATTCAATTGTTTGACCTGCTTGGCGAGTTGCCGCATCACACATAAATTGCCAAAACTCTGCACCCGAGCGGTTATCAATCCATTTATCGTCGCGTAGTTCAAAATGGTGACCATTAAATTTAGTCGCTACCCAAACTTGGTGTAATGGTGCTTGCTTATTGATCACAATTTTACTGCGATCAGGAAAGATGATTTCTAAAATACCTGACGCTGATTCATAGTCTAAATCGGCATCACATTCATCGATTTGCTCTTCAATAGTTAGCATTAATGCATCGGCTAGTGTGTGGTATTCATGATCAGTCATTTTAGTGTCCTTTAACTGGCTTTAAGCCTAGATCTGGGGGCAGATTGTGTACATCAAGTGTAACAGGAATAAATTCATCCGCGAATAGCTGCATTTTTTAAATATTCTGTTACTCTGCGATTATAAAGCCAGCAACCGTATTAATCTAATGAAAGAGACTCATAGCCAAAAATTAAAAACCATTTTACCTCTAAGCGCCCTTCTACTAACCCTAGCAGGTTGCGGACAAAGTGGTGCTCTTTATCTGCCAGATGATACTAAGCCGCCTGCAAAGTCTCAGCCACAAGCTGATCCATCCGAACAACCAGAGCAAAAACAGGACCAATAGATGGACTTTTTTAACTACAATAATAATCAGCTGTTCGCTGAAGACATCGCTGTCAAAGAGCTTGCCGAACAATATGGTACGCCTTGTTATATCTATTCTCGCAAAACCTTTGAACGTCATTATCTAGCATTTGCTGAAGCTGCTAAGTCACATAAAAGCTTGGTGTGCTATGCCGTAAAAGCCAACTCAAATATTGCCGTGCTGAATATTTTAGCGCGACTTGGTTCAGGCTTTGACATTGTCTCAAAAGGTGAGCTTGCGCGCGTTATTCAAGCAGGCGGTGACGCTAGTAAGGTTGTGTTTTCTGGCGTTGCAAAAACCGCTGACGAAATTGCCTATGCACTTGAATTGGGGATCAAGTGTTTTAACGTTGAGTCAGTGGCTGAGCTTGAGCGTATTTCAAAAGTGGCAACGGATCTTAACTTAGTGGCACCGATTTCGATTCGCGTAAACCCAGATATAGATGCAAAAACGCACCCTTATATCTCAACCGGTTTAAAAGAGAATAAATTTGGTATTGATATTCAAACTGCAGTGACGGTGTATCAACATGCCGCATCTCTGCCCGGTTTAAAAATTACTGGTGTAGATTGCCACATTGGTTCGCAGCTAACTGAAATTAAACCTTTCTTAGCAGCCCTTGAAAAAGTACTGACTCTTATCGAAGAGTTAAAAGCGGTTGGCATCAAGCTAACTCACCTAGATATCGGTGGTGGCCTTGGCGTGCCTTATAATGGCGAAACGCCTCCTCACCCGAGCGAGTATGTTGATAAAATTACCGCTCGATTAGCAAACTACCAAGATTTAGAACTTATTTTTGAGCCTGGTCGTGCGATTGCTGCCAACGCTGGCATTTTAGTTACTAAAGTTGAGTTTATTAAACAAAACCAAGATAAGTTCTTTGCTATTGTTGATGCAGGCATGAACGACATGTTGCGCCCATCGCTATATCAAGCTTGGCAATCTATTGTGCCAGTTGAACCTCGCACAGATGATACGCCTACTCACAACTACGATATTGTCGGCCCAGTTTGCGAAACCGGTGACTTTTTAGGCAAAGACCGTGAGCTTGCACTTCAAGCCGGTGACCTTTTAGCGCAGCGCAGCGCTGGGGCGTATGGTTTTACCATGAGCTCAAACTACAACTCACGCCCGCGTGTTGCAGAGATTATGGTGGATGGTCAGCAAAGCCATTTAATTCGCCAACGCGAAACCTTAGAAAGCCTTTGGCAAGGTGAGAAAATTTTACCATAAACGTTTTTATAACCGCCCTGCTCTGTGGCATGATTAGCTCAGAGCAAACCCGAATTAGAGCGTTATGTTAGTTAATTTTTCAAAAATGCACGGCCTAGGTAATGACTTTGTCGTTATTGATAACATTACTCAAAATGTTTTTTTATCACGTGATCAAATAAAGAAGCTGGCAGATCGCCATTTCGGCATTGGCTTCGATCAACTGCTTATGGTTGAAGCCCCCTACTCTCCTGATCTCGATTTTCATTATCGTATTTTCAATGCCGATGGTAACGAAGTTGAACAGTGCGGCAACGGTGCGCGCTGTTTCGCCCGCTTTGTGCGTATGAAGGGCCTGACCAATAAGCATAAAATCTCGGTTTCAACAAAATCTGGTAACCTCACGCTTTATATAGAGAAAGATGGTCAAGTAACGGTAAATATGGGCCACCCCAGTTTTGAACCAAACAAAATCCCGTTAAAGGCAAGCAAGCGTGAGCTGACCTATATTCTTCGCACTGAAGAACATACGGTATTTAGTGGCGCAGTATCGATGGGTAACCCACATTGCGTGTTAGAAGTTGATGACATTCATACCGCAGAAGTAACAACCTTGGGGCCACTCCTTGAAAATCATGAGCGTTTTCCACAGCGCGCAAATGTAGGTTTTATGCAGGTAATTTCGCAAGATCACATTAAACTAAGGGTGTGGGAACGTGGCGTTAGTGAAACCTTAGCCTGTGGTACAGGTGCTTGTGCTGCGGTCGTGGTTGGACAAATTCAAAGTAAACTCGCTAATACCGTACAAGTTGACTTACCCGGCGGGAGTTTGCAAGTACGCTGGCAAGGTGAAGGGCATCCAGTACGAATGACAGGCCCTGCTGAGCATGTTTTTGATGGACAAGTGGCATTATGAGCAAACTAACAGAACAACAAATTGCTGAATATTTAAAAGCACACCCTGATTTTTTTATTAAAAACCCTGATGTGCTCGCTGAAGTTGAACTACAACAGCAAACGGCGGGAACAACCTCTTTGGTGCATATTCAACAGCGCCAATTACGTGAACACAATACGTTATTAAAAAATAAGATTGAGCAGCTCGTTGAACAAGCAAAAGAAAACGAGTTAATTTACCGCTTATTTAGCGATTGTCATCGTCAGTTATGGACTAACTACGACTTTACGACACTGGCTAGCAATTTGCGCAATATTATCTGCACTAACCCATCCATTAACGAATGCCACTTAGTTAAGTACGATACAAAGTTTGATGAATTAATTGCCCACCGCCTGCAAAACGACGGTATTTACTTGGGTCGAGTAAGCCAACAAGAAAGAGACTTACTGTTTTCAGACACGACTCAATCGACTGCCTTATACTTAATTGGTAACACGAAACACCCTGTGGCTATTTTGGCGTTTGGTAGTGATGACGTAAATCACTTCGAACCGGCAAAAGACAGCTTTTTTGTCCTTGAGTTTGTGCGCTCATTGCAACTGCGCTTATTGGAACTTGCATGAGCGATGTGACGACGCCAGACATTAATGAATTAAGTGATGCTTGGCGTACACCCATCCAACTTTTTGCAGACTACTTACGCTACGAAAAACAATACTCAGCGCACACAGTAAACCAATACACGAGCCAGCTAGGCTTCGCGGCTTTGTACTTTAGTAAACTATGTGAAGACTGGTTTGCTGTTCAAGGTGAGCATATTCGCCGTTACAGCATGCAAATGCGCAGCAAACAATTAAGTGGTCGCACAATCAGTTTAAAACTAAGTTGTATTCGCAGTTTATATAAATTCTTAAAAGCAAAAAATATAGCCAGCCAGGCACATTATCACAATCCGGCAGAGGCCATTAAAGGGCCAAAATTTTCCAAGCCTTTGCCCAAAAATTTAGACGTAGATCAAATGGCTAAGCTACTAGAACTGCCCGATGATGAGCCTTTAGCTATTCGTGACAAAGCCATGATGGAATTAATGTACTCTTCGGGTCTGCGCATCAGCGAGTTAGTTGGCGCTAACATACAGGATATAAACCCCACTGAAGGCGAAATTTTAGTCCGTGGTAAAGGTAACAAAGAACGTTTATTACCTGTAGGCAGCAAAGCGCTCAGTGCATTAAAAGCATGGCTGAAAATTCGCCCTCAATTTGCACATCCTGATGAAATAGCCGTGTTTGTTAGCAGCCAAAAAAAGCGAATTTCCGTACGCCAAGTTCGTCTTCGCATGCAAGAGTGGGGTATTAAGCAAGGGATCAGCTCACAAGTGCATCCACATAAATTACGCCACTCGTTTGCGTCACATATCTTAGAATCATCAGGGGATTTGCGCGCCGTACAAGAACTGTTAGGACACAGTAGTTTGTCTGCAACTCAAGTTTATACGCATTTAGATTTTCAGCATTTAGCTAAAGTGTACGATAACACCCATCCACGCGCTAAAAAGCGCTCAACATCAGAGTAACCCCTTACCATTATGATCCGATTTAACCGTGCCCTATCGCCAGTTTCTGTTTTAAGTTTTGATTTAGACGACACACTTTACAACAACCATCCGATCATAAAGTCAGCCTTGCAAGCACAAGCTGATTACCTCGAAGCGTTAGACCAATGGCCCGCCGATAGTATCAGCTACTGGTTAAAATGCCGCGAGTGTGCTTTAAAACATGATGCAACTTTAATTGATGACGTTACGCGCTGGCGACAAGCAGCATTACACTATGCCATGACCGATCTGGGTTTTTCAGCAGAGCAAGCTCAGTTACATGCCGAAAATGCTTATCAGGCATTCGCTGATGCCCGCAGTCAAATAACCGTGACTGATGAAGTGCTTGAATTACTTGCTAACCTCAGTAAACACTACCGCCTTATCGCTATCACCAATGGTAATGTCGAAGTAGAAAAGTTTAACCTTAATGGTGTGTTTGAGTTAGTTTTACAAGCAGGCCCACACGGAAAAGCGAAGCCGCACAGCGCCTTGTTTGATAGCGCAGCCAAAAAATTAGAAGTGCCTCACAAGGAAATTTTACACATTGGCGATAGCCTAGATACTGATGTACAAGGTGCCAATAATGCCGGATGCCAAAGCGTTTGGCTAAATAACCAAGCAACGCAATATCGTTATCAAGGATTAGCAGATATTGAAATAAGCAATATCATGGCGCTCAATCATTTGATTAAAAAGTAACGACTTTGAGAAATTTGTTTTATGCTGAGTAAGTAGGCAACGAAGATTTAAAACTGGTGGGCGAAACGGGTGAATGCTTTTCTTAAATTAATATTGCTACTTTCTCTTAGTTTAAATGGTTACTTTATTTGGCAGCTTTTTAACCCGGAAAAGCCTATAGAAATAGAAACTGTCGCACCAGCGCCTAAAGTACAAAAAGGCACGGTCTTACCTGCCCACTTCCAGCAAGCAGTTGCACTATTTAGCAATCAGTTATTTGATAAAGCCGTCGCTGAGTACACTCAATTACTTGTGAATGAACCTCGCTATGCAAGGCAGCTAAAGCAAGCTTGGCAACAACAACTTGAGACATGGCTTTCCCATCAAAAATTCACTTTAAGTGAGCAATTTTTAACGGCCTTTTTAAATAGCCACCCTTACGATGTCACCATGCTTGAACTTGAAGCTAAGCGTTTAATCGCACAAGGTGATACCCAACAAGGTATTATCAATTTACTGGCTCTTAGCAACCAGTTAGACAGCAATGATAAGCAACAACTTAACAAACAAATAGACGAGCTAAGCACATCCTATATTGATGAACTTATTGCGACGCAACAATGGCAAGCCCTACTTAATATTAGTCAACAATGGCTTGATTACGCGCCTGGCAACGCCCATTACTTATATAACCATGCATTAGCTAACTACCATTTAGAAGATTATGTCGCAAGCCAAATAACCCTAGATCAACTACCCGAAGATCATGACTATAAACAACAGGCTGAGCAATTACATCTGATGATTCAACAAGCCCTCGCAGGTGTTGAAGTTATAGAGTTAACCGCTCGAGGTTCACACTTTTTAGTAAACAGTATTATCAACGATGATATTGAAACCGAGCTGATGATCGACACCGGCGCTAGCTTTACTGTAATTAACCAAACATTATTAAACTCGCTTAACACCCCAGCCAATTACCTTGGCACCTTGCAAGTAAACACAGCTAATGGAATTGTTGAAGCACAGCGTTATCAGCTCGCATCATTTCAAGTCGGTCAACAACGTATTCGTAATTTTGAAGTGCTGGTAATAGAAAATCATGCTGGCTATGGCTTATTAGGTATGAACTTTTTAGAGAATTTTAAGTTTAATATCAATCAGCAAGTGAATGAGTTAGAGTTGATAAAGAACAATTTTTAAGGACAAGCAATGACTCTTAACGAATTCCTGGCAACATTAGCAAGCACACCACAGCAAATTGAGTTTACCGATACCATGGCGGTTATAGACAGCAATTATGATTTTACCCCAAGCGGTTTTAACAATCATGGCCTGCTAAGCGAAGCAAATGAAAATAACGGTTCGTGTAAAATTTTTGCCTTTGCAAAGCTTAATCAACTAAGCAAACAAAATACCCTAGATTGTTTTGGCGCGTTTTATCGTGATGACGTGTTGCCCAATCCTGAAGGGCAAGACCATATGAACATTCGCACCTTTATGCTTGCCCCTGAAGCGACCCCTTTCTTAGGGATTACTTTTACCGAGCAAGACGTGCTTAAAGCGAAGTGATTAAAACCAATAATTAAAGGGTTTTTTCCATAAAATAACGGCAGCCGTCGAGTGGGTAGTTTTTCATCTCGTATTTAACTTGGTAGCCGTTTTTTTCGTAAAAGGGTTTGGCTTGGAAATCGAGCGTATCAAGTTGTGCAGTATTTGCACCAAACGCTTTAGCTTTGCTCTCTAATTCAGCTAACAATCGTGTCGCAAGCCCTTTACCACGTGTCTTATCATCACACCAAAGCCAACTAATAAGCAGCCAATTGCCAAATACTTGACCATGGATACCGGCAACAACACTATTTTGTTTATTAACGAACTTAAAGCCTAAAGGAATACGCTCGGCATTAAAATGCGCGGCGTTGAAAGCCACAATATGTTCTCTTAGCTGGTTGTTTAGATCAGCTGAGTCATCACTTTTTAATTGATACATAGTATACATACCCAAGCCACCTCAAGATGCAGACTTCAGCGTTTCACAGGTGCTTAATATCAAGGCGTTACTTTGCAAGAATGGCAGTCCCTTTTAAGAAGTAACAACGATGAGAGTAAGTGCCTGTGAAGCGCCCAAAGGGTTGGTTTAAATGCGATTTATACTGCGTTATTGATTTTAACAATAGAACCACTATTACTTGCAATCAATGCCTTGCCTAAATCGCATTTAATTCCAACTGAAACTCGCATCTTGAGGTGGTTTGGGTATGTAAAATGTTATGACTCAGTATACGCTTATATCGTTAATCAGTATAAGTGGTTCTTGCCATAAGGTACTTCGAGCATATTACTCGCGAGCTTTTCGGGCTGACCGCACATTTCATCATAAGCACTGGTGTGGCGTAGAACCATATCGCCATAACTTAGGTGATCAAGACGCTTTTGAATATGCAACGGGCTAATATCACGAATAAACTCACCCTGCTCATCAGTAACATAATACTCAACGTTATTGATCATCACAGACACCTGATACAGTGCCATTTCCAACGAATGAAGGATAACCTTTTGCAGTGGTTGGTGATCTGCAAGCTCTGATAACTTGATAGGCATGTGCATTCCTCTTTGGTGGTGGAACTATTTATACGTGATTTTGATATACTGTGATCAAATTAATTGTACAAAAATCACTCATGCCAGAAAAAGTACGACTTGCTAAATTTATTGCCCATGCGGGTGTTTGCTCTCGAAAGCAAGCATCGCGCTTGATAGATCAAGGTGAGGTAACAGTAAATGGCCGTGCCGCAAATCATATAGATCATGTTGATGAGCACGATGATGTGATTGTACTTGGCGAAAAAATTTTAGCTAAAGCGCCACTCACCTACTTTGCTTATCACAAACCCGTTGGTATAGATTGCAAGTTAAATGCTGATGACCCAACAAGCCTTATTCATAGCCTGCCTAAAACCACTCGGGTTTACCCAATTGGCCGGCTCGACAAAGACTCCCGAGGTTTGTTGATTTTGACCAATGACGGTGAGTTTTGTAATCAGCTGATCCACCCTGATTACCACCAACCCAAACGCTATTTAGTCACCGTAGATAAACCCCTTGATAGCGACTTCTGTAAAAAAATGGCGAGCGGTGTGCCTGTCGATAGACAAATAACCCTCCCTTGCACGGTGACTCAAGTCAACGAAACGCAGTTTTGCATCGCCTTAAAACAAGGCTTAAATCGGCAAATACGTAAAATGGCACGTTTTTGTGGCTACAAAGTCATCGACCTTTACCGCACAGATATCGCAAAATTGTCACTCACCACGCTTAATTTGCCCGAAGGACAGATAGTCAGTATCAAAAAAAGTGACATTCTCTAACAAAAAAGTTTGCATTAATTGATTACACGTGTAATCTTAAATTAAAGATTACATCTGTAGGCATAAAAATGATTGAACTTTCTAAAGCTGAATTCGAAGTATTAGATGCGGTATGGCTTGGCTACCCAGCCACGGCAAGTGAAGTAATTGCGCGTTTAAGTGACGATAAAGAATGGCACGAAAAAACCATCAAAACGCTACTAAGCCGTTTAGTTAAAAAAGGCGCACTTAGCTTCGAGAAACAAGGCCGCCAATATAACTACACTCCTTGCATCGCCCGTGAAGAATACACATTAAAAGAAAGCCAAAGCTTTATTGAACGCTTTTTTAATGGCCGTATTGCGCCACTGGTGAGTGGCTTTGCTAAATCAGAGCAACTCTCGCAACATGATATTGATGAGCTGAAAAAGGTCATTGATGATTGGGAAAAACAGCAAAAATAAGGCTTGTTATGTTAGATGCATTTTTTAATTGGTTGTTAGATCAACAACTTTTGATCTCATCTGCAATAATGTTTTTATTGCTGCTAGAGCGAAAGTTGCTAAGCCAGCTGTCGGCACGCTTGGTTTATACACTGTGGGCGCTTTTACCGATTAGTTTATTGTTAGCGAACCTACCAGAACACTTAAAACCAATTCAAAACGACTTTATCAGTAAGCTGACTATCACGCCAAACACAGCAATAATGCCGCAGTTTACGCTCACTTGGTTTGCTATTTATGGCTTTATTAGTGCCGCACTGCTGATCACTGCCGTATATTTTCATTACCGTTTTCTAGCAAAACTGCAATTAGCGCCAATTACGCTTGATCAGCACAGCAACCAAAGCATGCGCTTATACCAAAGCAATCAGGTGAGTTCACCTATGGTTGTAGGGGTTATAAACACCAAGCTAGTGCTGCCTACAAACTATCAAAGCCATTACAACAGCCATGCTTTAGCGCTTATTTTAGAACACGAATCAGTGCACATTAAACGCAAAGACAACCTAATTAATGCCATCGCTTTAAGTGCCACTATTTTGCTGTGGTTTAACCCTGTCGCTTGGCTTGGTTATGCAAGTCTACGCCGCATTCAAGAGCTTTCATGTGATGAGCAAGTACTCAAAAATAAATCAACTGAACAACGAATTCTATACAGTAAGGCATTAGTGCACTGTGCAAGCTTTAGCAGAACGGGATTAATGGCTTATTCACAATACGGAGATAAAAACACCATGTTACAACGTCTAAATCAAATAAAGCAGATAGACAACAGCTCATTTATTGCAAAAACAGCGTTAGTTATTTTTACAGCGGGCATGCTTAGCAGCTTTGCGATTGCAAAACAGCCAATGTCCATTGAAAAGACAAAGGACTATCAAGCGGTTATGCGTGTAGAGCCGATATACCCAATTCAAGCGGCAGAGCAAGGTATTAGCGGTTCAGTCGTTTTGAAATACGATATTTTACCAAGCGGCGCCACCAGCAATGTTAGTGTGGTGAGTGCAGAGCCTGAAGGTGTTTTCAATCGAGAAGCGAAAAGAGCCTTAAAACAATGGCAATATGCGCCGTCTGAATCTGGCTTTAAAAACGCCTTAGTGCAACTCGATTTTGCCTTAGACGAAAACTATCAAGCAAAAGATTTAATAGAGAAAATTAAAGTTAGCTCTAAGTAAAAGTAACCACTTAAGACCCTAAAGCAAGCGCCTTATTTAAGCCGCTTGCTTTGTGGTTTTTAACCCATTGGCTTGTAACTAAAGGCAAACAGCAATCATCGCCACAGCACAAACATAGCCTACTAGCCAAACTAATGAGCGCAGAATATCTTGGTTTATGTAGTAGAAAATACAATACAACACGCGGGCAATAACATGCACAATCGCTAGGGTCTCAGTTACCTGATAGACATTATTGCTACCTATTACGACTGCCAGCGCGACAGCAAAAATAATCAGTGACTCAAAGCTATTTTGATGTGCTGCCAACGCACGAGCACCAAAGCCGGTTAGTTTAGCTTGTTGTTCGCGTGGGTGCTTATTGTCGTAGCCTGCCAACTTATTTTGTGCGAAAGCCACAGGTGCTTTAGCTAAATAGGGTATAAGTACTGCGATGAGTGCGCAGATAATCAGTGTGGTCATGATATTTCCTTATCTTTTAACTGTAATAACCTACCCTAGCGCAAACAAAAAAAAGCCGCTACTTAAAACAGCAGCGGCCAGCAATAGCATCATTGTCACTATAGTCTAAAGCCGGCATAAAAGCCCTGCGGCATATTGTCACAGCTGAGTTTTTCTCAAGTTGGTCGATAAGCTAATGCTCTCATACTTTGGTTTTGTTACTCTAATTGCCTCTCCTCATTAATTTATTTTCAATATGACTTGGATTTTCTTAACTATTTTTGCGGCATTTATGCAGTCGTGGCGAAACGCTCTGCAAAGTAAACTCAGTGCAACAGTGAGCGTTGCCGGGGTAACGCTTGCTCGCTTTATTATTGCCAGCCCGATTGCTGCAATGTATTTATTTGTACTTTATCAATATCAAGACGCCGCACTCCCTGACTTTAATCTGGCTTTTATTGGCTACATTGTTGGCGCCAGTATCGTCCAAATCGTTGCCACCGGTTTGATGGTAAAACTGTTTAAAATGAATAACTTTGCAGTCGGCGCAGGGCTTGCAAAAAGTGAAGCACTGATGGCGGCCATTTTAGGTGTTATGTTCTTTGGTTCAGCACTCTCACTGCTAGGTTGGGTTGGCGTATTTATTGGTGCAATTGCGGTATTGCTATTAAGTGGCATCGCGAATGTTAAACACTTTAATTTGGGCACTGCACTGCTTGGGCTTGCTTGCGGCACTTCTTTTGCTCTCTCTTCATCATGGATCCGTGAGGCAAGTTTAAATTCAGGACTGACTTTTCCACACTCTGCCGCTTGGGTGTTGTTACTGATAATCAGCTTACAAACCCTGATGCTGTGCGTGTATATTGCATTTAAAGAACGCGGCACATTTAAGAAAATGTGGCATCACAAAGGTACCACTACGGCTGTCAGTTTTTGTAGCTGTTTAGGTTCAATCGGTTGGTTTAGTGCCATGAGCTTGCAGCATGTTGCTTATGTAAAAACACTGGGGCAGATAGAAGTATTCTTTACCATTATGGTATCGATTCTTTGGTTAAAACAGCCGTTAAAACGCCAAGACACAGCGGGGCTTGTGTTAATTGCACTGGCAGCCATTCTGGTAATGCTACCAAATTAGGCTTATTTCTAGTCATTAAAAAAGCGGCATAGCCGCTTTTTTAATGACTAATTTTTAGCGTTATCACACCGCTAATTATCAGCAATACTCCGGCAATACGGCCAAATGTGGCGGCATCCCCATAAAATAAAATACCAACTAAGAAAGTGCCCGCGGCTCCTATGCCTGTCCATACCGCATAAGATGTTCCCATCGGAATATCCTTTTGCGCCAACCACAGCATAAAACCACTAGCGACCATAAATGCGACAGCAATTGCAATGCCTAACCAGCGACTGTCTGCCTGTTGAGACATTTTAAGGCCAACAGGCCAGCCAATTTCTAACAGACCTGCGACAATTAAATACAACCACGCCATTAGTTATCTCGCTTTTTCAAGATCACGTCATACAAATCTTCGCGGCGGTCTTTTAAGTTTCTAACAGTACCTTCACTGTGAAGGATTTTCAGTTTATCCATATCTAAATCACTGAATAACAGCATTTCGGTATTCGGTGTTGCTTCATTCAAGGTCGCATCATGTGGGAATGAGAAATCAGAAGGAGTAAGCACTGCTGATTGCGAATACTGTACGTCTAAACTCTCAACCTCAGGTAAGTTACCAACCGAGCCTGCAATCACAACATAACATTCATTTTCAATTGCACGTGCTTGCGCACAATGACGAACACGTAAGTAACTATTTTTTGTATCCGTCCAAAATGGCACGAACAAAATATCTAACCCTTGCTTAGCGAGAATACGTGACAGCTCAGGGAACTCTACATCGTAACAAATTTGAATACCGACACGACCCGCATCCGTTTCAAATACAGCAATTTTGTCACCGCCTTGGATCACCCAGTCATTTTGCTCGTGAGGGGTAATATGAATTTTGCGCTGCTCATCGATTTTACCGCTACGATGGCATAGGTAGCTGACATTATAAATCTTGTCATCTTCAGCAAGCGGCATGGAGCCTGTGATAATATTGGCATTGTATTCAACCGCCATGCGCGACATTGCATCACGGAAGGTTTCTGTGTATTCGGCCAGATAGCGAATGGCTTCTGTTTGATTGCTTTGCTCGGTAAGACCCATTAACGGAGCATTGAAAAATTCCGGAAACAGAATAAAGTCACTTTTATAGTCAGACACCGTATCAACAAAGTATTCCACTTGCTTGAGCAGCTCTTCAACAGACTCAACACAGCGCATTTGCCACTGTACGGCACCGACACGGACAATTGATTTGGTCGACTCAAGTACTGTATCAGTCGGCTCAAACATAATGTTATTCCACTCAAGTAAAGTGGCGTAACCAACTGATTCCTGATCTTCAGGAAGGTATTTTTTAAGTAAACGTTTAACTTGGAAATCATTAGATAGCTGAAAGCTTAAAATCGGATCGTACAGCTCTTTGTGGTCTACTTTTTCGATGTACTCCATCGGAGTCATCTCTGCACTGTGATTGTAATAACGCGGAATACGCCCACCCGCTAAAATGGCGCGTAAGTTATACTGACGGCACAGCTCTTTTCGTGCATCGTATAAGCGACGACCCAATCGCATACCTCGGTGAGTTGATGAAATCACCACATCTAAACCATAAAGTGCATCACCTTCAGGATCACTAAATACACGGTCATGGCCATCAACAATATCTTCGTAGGTATGTGGGTTAGAAAAGCGCGCGTAATCTACCTGAACACTCAGGGCGATGCCGACTAAGACACCATCGTCAACAATACCTATTTGCCCTTCCGGAAACTGGTCTATTAACCTAAAAATAGTATGGCTTGGCCAAGCACCTCCAAGCCCTGGGTAAGCTTGATCCATGAGGGTCTTTATTTGTGGGTACTGTTCTTTGGTTAGATTACAGATCTCTAAATGCGTTTTTTCCGCCGGCATAGCTACTCCTTTTTAGGCACGAGAGAATAATCACAGCAAACATTGCTCAGCATGTTTCTAGATTAGCTTTAACTAGAGTGGCATCAAATGCCCACTCTGCCAAGCCTTTGATCATATCAAAGATGATGTGAACAAACGCTTAGCTTCATTCATAAACATCAGTGACATGCGTTTACAAAGCAAAAGCGAGCAATTATAAACCTGCATTGCTCAACTTTTCATCTATAATTACGCTACTCTCCATGTGTATTTGAGGTTGGATTGATCAAACACTTATTAAAACAATCAAAGCAATCTGGCTTAGAAGAGATTGAACACGTTAAATTTCTGATTATTTCTAAAATCGCCTATTTCGCGTTGATTGTTCATGTCTTGCTGATCCCCGTATTTGCTCACATAGGTGCAAATACGCTTGCTTTAGTTAATATCTTGAGTGTGCTTGCTTGGGCAAGCGGCATCTTTTTAATTAAGCAAGGACTGACTTCGCTAGCACTTAGAGTATTTTGCCTTGAAGTAATTATTCATGCGGTCATTGTTTGTGCCACCCTTGGCTTAGGTGCAGGATTTCAGTTTTACCTATGGACTGTATCTTGTATTTTAATGATCGATTATCAATTAACCCTTAAGCGTGCAGCTTTATATAGCTTAGTGATGATTGCGATATTCGCCCTGCTATATGTATTTTTTTCAGATGTTCAGTACGGCTTTGCTTACCCAGAGTTACTACCACATGTAAATGTAATCAATATTATTATTGCCGGTTTACCTATGGTCTATGGCATGGGTCTAATCAGAGAAATCACTTTGTCACAACGGGTTGAGTTAACAGAAATGGCAGCCCGCGATCCACTCACTAAGCTCTACAACCGCCGTTTTGCAAAAAAATTAATCACTGCTGCACATCAAAAGAGCATAGAGCTTGAGAGCAGTCTTTGTATTGTTATGGCTGACATCGATAAGTTTAAAAGTATTAACGACAATTATGGCCATGAAAAAGGTGATACGGTGCTCGTTAATGTTGCCAGGCTAATTCGCCAATTTATTGATGATGAAGATATAGCGGTACGCTGGGGTGGTGAAGAATTTTTAATTTTATTAACTAATACAGATGCAAAGCAGGCCTTTGCAAAAATTGAAACCTTACGTTTAAAAATCGCCGAGCTAGAGGCACATCATGAATTCCCCGATCTCAATGTCACTATGAGTTTTGGGCTTATTGAATGGCAACCGCTCGCTTCAATAGAAAAAATGCTACAACACGCTGATGAAGCGCTGTATAAAAGCAAGCACGCAGGACGCAACCAAACTACCATTGCTAAAGGTCAACGCCCTGCTTTCAAAGATGCTGATGCGGTTAATTAACCGCATCGATAGTGATACTGTGGGCAATCTCTTGTGGCAATAATGGCGTTAAACCATTACTAACATAATCGTTAAACCCGGCACGATAAAATTCTGACAATGGATGCCCCGATTGCCCACCCGGAATAGCCATTATCGCTTTATCTAAGTGCCCAGGTTGAACAATAAAGCGCTGTGAAGCACCAAAGCTACGTCCTTGCACCGAAGGCATAAAGGTATCGCCAAACCCAGGCTCCGTAGGCATATTCAATAAGCTTTTCAGTGCGGGTATTTGCTTGGCAAATGGGTGCTCAATCACTAATTCGTTAACCTTGCCCCACTCCCAGCTATGCGGGTTGTTACCGTATTGATCGGTTAGTTTAGTGATAACGCGGTCAAAGGCTCCTATCATTTGTTGTTGCCAGTTTGCATACTCAGGGTTTAACCATGCCTGAGGCTGCGCTTCGATAAGTTGCCAAACAGCAGGTTCTAAGTCTCGTTTTACTGGTTTTAAGCTACTATCGAGAGCTTTTAGCTTATTCTCTAACGGGCTAAATAAGCCGTTAATCACTTCACTGCGGTAGCGCTTTACTAAGGTGTAGCCAATTGAGTCGCTACAAGCACACGCCTGCCAATTATTTAGCTCTTTTAAATACAGCGCGTATTTATCGCCTGCGTTGCTAAGCTGTTTGACCAGCAGTTTATGCCAAGCCGTTAAGAAACGCGCTTCGTTATCATGTTGTAAGTCATAAAAATCTTGTTCGTTGAACTGTTGTTTTTCAAATAAGCGGTCGCGAATTTGTGCCGAGCGAGCCCCCATGGCATAAGCACCATTACCAAAGCGCTGGTCATCCTCTGCGGAAACAACTCGTGAGTTGCCCGTCCATAAACGGCCACTTTCTGGGTTTTTAACAAATGGACGCTGGGTTTCGTTTTCGTGCCACTGTGCAGGATACGCTTGCTCAGCCACCGCTAATTGATGGGGCTCTTTACGGGCAGGCACGGCTCCCATATTCTTCCAAGCTGCATTACCTTTATCATCAACAACCATCAGATTTTGTACAGGAATACCCACCTCAGCAGCAAGCGCTAGTGCATCATCAACCGTGTTTGCTTGCTCAAGCTTAAGTAACTCCATATCAACCGCATACTCATGGTGGGCAACCCAACTTAGCGCATAAGGTTTGCCGTTAATTTCTTTAACTGGGCCATACTCACTCATGGTCAAAGCGTAATTTTCGCTGTTTCCGTCATTGAGTAAGATAGGTTCATCTATCTGCCAGGTTTTCTCTTTACTCTCAAGGGCTATCCAGTCGGCTGTATCTAGATAACCATTGGTGAATCCCCAAGCTATCTTATTATTAGTACCAACAACAATGGCAGGAGCCCCTGGTAGTGACACACCGGTGATTTGCTGCATTTCACCATTGAGTGGGTAATTGAGCTGGGCACGGTACCAAATGATTGGCACAGCAAACGATAAATGCATATCGTCAGACAGCATTGCAGCACCTGTTTCAGTTAACTGCCCAGTAACCGCCCAGTTATTACTGCCAAGTTCCTTTCGGTCTGCAATCTCAGTCATAGCCCATTGAGGGTCTTTGAGATTAGGAATACCGCCGTTATAAGGCGCTAATTGGCTGTTGTCGAGTGCCGCTTGATAAAGGCTAGGCTGAGTAATAAAGTCAACCATCGCCTTACCATATAAATCTTCGATTTCGATCAGTGTTTTGTCGCGCTCAAAGGTGGCCGTTTGTAAATCTAAATACATACTAAAAATGATTAGTAAGCTGTCTTCGCTTTGCCAAGGTTTTGCTTCAGCGCCTGTGAGTAAATATTCAAAGCTATCGAAACCCACTTGCGCATGGCCTTCATTAACCCCATTCGCGTACGCTTTTAATAGCGCTTTATCTTTAGCAGGTAACTGCGCGACAGCAATCTGACTGCGTTTACGTAACTGATGAAAGCGCATTTTTTTATCAAGCCCAACGGCAGCTTTACCAAATAACTCACTAAGCTCACCTGCAGCATTACGGCGCAGTAAATCCATTTGAAAGAATCGGTCCTGACCATGAGCAAAACCAAGAGCATAGGCTGCATCTAATCGGTTTTCGGCATGAATAACAGCCTGTCCTAAGGTATCTCGCTCAATCTTAACTGATTGCGAAATAGCGTCGCTTTTACCGCGACCATCAAGTGCCGGTAAACTTAAGTTTAATACGCCATAAACAAGCCCCGTTGCGAGTAACATTACAACGAACAAACCTATTAGTAACCATTTGATTATCTTAAACATGCCAATTATCCTTGCGCTAAAGTAACACTATATTAACCTTAGTTTTGTGAAAGAATAGTGTTGCGATACAAATAATTGAAATTAGGTTTATAGATTTGCTGTTCATTGTTAATTACCACAGAAATTGTCTATAGTAGGTAAATAGTATAAAACCTGATATTTCTCATGCCGCTAGCGACCGAAACAGATAATAAAAAACTACAAAAACTGAAGCTAGCCTTCTGGTTTTCACTTGCCTGTATCATCGTGATTGGCCTTGTAATCGACCAAATTAATTACAGCCGCGAGAAAGATGCTTTTCGTGCACAGGAGCTGGCAAAAGTAAGTGCCTATCGTGCAGAGCTCGAAGCCACCTTAATATCTAACATTCAACTTGTTAGGGGCCTTGCAGTTGCCGTTGCGGCTGAACCCAATTTAGACCAAGCCCGCTTCACGCAAATTGCCAGCCCTTTATTTTCAACGTCTTCAGAGCTTAGAAACATCGGCGCGGCCCCTGATATGGTTATTCAGATGACTTATCCTCTTGTGGGTAATAAGAAATCTATCGGGCTAAACTTTTTAGAAAACCCAGCGCAGCGTGACGACGCAATTAGAGCACGAGATGAAAATCGTATTGTTATGGCCGGCCCCTTAGAGTTGGTGCAAGGTGGTCAAGCATTGATAGCAAGAATGCCCGTATTCACTCCACCAGAACTCACTTTTTGGGGGCTCCTCTCTGTTGTCCTCGATATAGACAAAATTTACACGAACTCGGGGTTAATCGCGCTAAGTCAGCATTATGATATTGCCCTACAAGGCAAAAATGGCCTTGGTGCTAAAGGTGATTTTTTCTTCGGCTCTAAGGACGTGCTCAACACAAACCCTCTGAGCTTTAGAATTAACTTTCCAGGTGGTGAGTGGCAGATGTACGCCACACCAAAATCTGGATGGCAGCCACCAAGTTCTGCTATTTGGCCGCTTAGACTGGCCATTATTCTATTTTGTATTTTATTTGCTTGCGCCTCAGTATTCTTTTTACGCATGGTCGAAAGACAGTACAAAAGCGAACGTATGTTAGAAACCATGAGTAGTCTTGCTAAAGTCGGCGCTTGGTCTTTTAATCTAGAGACAAGAACCGTCTATTGGTCTGATATGACCAAGCAAATTTTTAAGTTTCCTCTTAATGTACAACCAGAGTGGCCTGCTAACTTTACACATTTCAAAGCGGGTGAAAGCCGAGATAAAATTCGTCGCCTTAACGAGCGTGCAATCAAGTATGGTGAGAGTTTTGAAACTCAAGTACAAATCATCACTGCTGAAGGTGATGAAGTTTGGGTGCTGCTACATGGTGAAGCCGAGCATAAAAATGGCCGTTGTATAAAACTTTTTGGTTCACTACAAAATATTGATACCCGTAAGCGAGATGAGCTAGAAAACAACAAAATAGCCTTACATAATGAGATTTTAGCCTCTCTTACCGTTAATGATGCTGTACTGACTGGTAACCTTAACTTATCTAAACATGTGATTGTGCAGGCAATTTGTCACGCTTTTGATATTGATCGCGCGAGTATTTGGCTATTTAGTGACGACCGCCAGTCGCTCAATACCTTTGCTATTCACGACCAAAGCCAGCCTGAATTTAGCGAGCCGATTTCACTACAACAATTTGAATTTCAAAATTATTTTGATGCCATTAACAATCACGCTGTAATTAATGCCAGTGATGCACAACAACATCCACTGACTAGTGACCTACGTAGCAACTACCTTGATTGGTTTAATATACGCTCAATGCTGACAGTGATCATTCCTACTGGTAGCAAAACAATGGGGGTTGTGTGCGCCGAAAAATGTCATAACCGCAGACATTGGAGTAAAAATGAAGAAAGCTTTTTAATCGCAGTTGCGGCACTCATTGGTAGTTTACACGCCAGTCAGCGCCGTATAGAGACCGAACAACAACTCGTTCAAGCGAAAGAAGCAGCAGAACAAGCAGTAAAAGCCAAAAGTGAATTTTTAGCAAGTATGAGTCATGAGATCCGCACCCCCATGAATGGCGTGATCGGGATGCTCAATATCATCAAACAAACCAAACTAGACACCCAGCAAAACCACCATATAGATTTGGCGCAATCATCGGCTGAATCACTATTGCATATCATTAACGATATTTTAGATTTCTCTAAAATTGAGGCCGGTAAGCTCGATATTGAAAATGTTAGCTTTAATGTATCAAAACTACTTGGCGATACTATCGAATCGTTTGCCATTAAAGCAGAACAAAACAATACCAAGTTGCTGCTAGATACCACACACCTTAATCACGGCTTTATCATTAGCGACCCAAACCGGATTAGACAAATCATCAATAACCTAGTTAGCAATGCGGTTAAATTCACAAAAGATGGTGAGATTATCGTCATCGCCAAACTCGAAACAAACAACGAAGAATTGTTCTTGAACTGCTCTGTTATTGATTCGGGTGTAGGTATCAAGCCCGAAAAGCAAGCCACTTTATTTGACTCATTCACGCAAGCGGATGCATCAACTACACGCCAATACGGCGGTACAGGGCTTGGCCTTGCAATAGTAAAACAGCTGTGTCAGTTAATGGATGGTGATGTCAGTGTGGTTAGTTCATACGGGGAAGGCAGCACCTTTAATTTTACTGTAAAAGTTAAACGTGATCATACAAAGCAAGCGCCAGAGCCAAGCCACATTATAGATAAAAAGCATATTTTAATTGCTGATAATTGTAAGCTCAGTAGCAATATTGCCAAAAAACAATTGCAGCTATGGGGAGCAGAGGTCGAGACCTATACTGATATGCTAAGCTTACTCAATCGTGCTGCAATGCCAACCGATAATGGCTGCGATGCAATTTTAGTGGATTATCTTTTTTATAGCAGCGCAACAAAAGAGCACCAACAAGCATTCTTAAAATACTTTAATGCCACCAGCTGTAAACGAATTTTAATGGCCCCAATGAGTCTTACTGAAAAACAAACGAGACAAACATTAAAAGTTGAGAGTATTATCTTTAAACCATTAACGCAGTCTGATTTATTTAATTCACTGGCGAACGACAAATACATTGAACAGCAGCAGGTTAATAAAGAGGCCTTAATAACCAAGGTCGTGACCAGTAGCGATAATACTGAGTCGCAAGTCTTGCTGGTTGAAGATAATAAAGTGAATCAGATGGTGGCAGGTTCGTTGCTAAAGCAAGCAGGCATTAGTTTTGATATCGCTGAAAATGGCCTTGAAGCAATTGCACAACTTTCAAGCCGAGAGCAAAGCCCCTACCAATTAGTGTTAATGGATTGCCAAATGCCAGAAATGGATGGTTACCAAGCAACACGAGCCATTCGGGCAGGTGAAGCAGGCGCAGCTCATCAGGGGGTTAATATCGTCGCACTCACTGCAAATGCGATGCAAGGTGACAAAGAACGTTGTTTAAACGCAGGTATGAACGACTATGTCACCAAACCCCTTAAATTTGACTCGCTCAATAAAAAATTAACAGTGTGGCTAAGCACTGAAGAATAAAAAAGAGAGTAAAACCATGCAATTATCATCAATTCAACAACGTGTTATTGGCTGTTTACTCGAAAAGCAAAGTACAACACCCGAACATTACCCGTTATCTTTAAACTCACTGACTAATGCATGTAATCAAAAATCTAACCGTGAACCTGTATTGTCTCTCACTGAAGCGCAAGTCCAAGATACCCTCGATGAGCTTATTGCATCACGCTTAGTAACAGTTGATGAAGGGCTATCTGGGCGTGTAAATAAATATGCTCACCGCTTTTGTAATACCGAATTTGGCAGTTTGCAATTTACTGAGCAGCAACGCGCCATTATCTGTTTGTTACTGTTACGTGGCCCGCAAACACCAGGCGAGTTGAGAACACGCAGCAACCGCCTCGCTGAGTTTAGTAACGTCAATGAAGTCGAAGCCGCATTAAATGCACTTATAGAGCAAGAACATGTTGCGCGCTTAGCTCGAGAGCCCGGCAAGCGAGAGAGCCGCTACATGCACTTATTTGTTGACCCAGACAGCATTACTGAGGACATGGCTGCTAATGAGCCTGTTCAAGATAACAGTAGTGAATTGCAACAATTACGAAGCGAAATCGAAGATCTTAAGCAACAAATTAACGCAATAAAAGCGCATTTAGGTCTTTAATAAAAACCGCGCCCGTAACATAATGTAAAAAACGCTGACAACCACAACGAAAAATAGGAGCTCTACCATGCGTGCCGACATTCTGGCGGAAATGAAAGTCCAACCAACTATTGATGTAAAAGCGGAAATCACCCGTCGTGTTAACTTTCTTAAAAGCCGACTTATTGCTGCGCACTCTCGCTCACTTGTATTAGGGATCAGTGGCGGTGTTGACTCATCAACCTGTGGCCGTTTATGCCAATTAGCGGTGGATGAATTAAACCAAGAGCACAACACTAACGAATATCAATTTATTGCTGTGCGCTTACCTTACGGCGTACAAGCAGATGAAGACGAAGCACAACTAGCCGTAGATTTTATTCAACCAAGTAAGCGTATGACGGTTAACATTAAAGCGGCTGTCGATGGCATGCATGAACAAGCAATGGCCGCGGTTGTTGGTGGTGGTGCTGAATTACCAGAGCAAGCTAAAATCGACTTTATCAAAGGTAATGTAAAAGCACGCCAACGCATGGTTGCGCAGTATGAAATTGCCGGTTTCAGCCAAGGCTTAGTTGTTGGTACCGATCACAGTGCTGAAAACATCACTGGCTTTTACACAAAATTTGGGGACGGAGCATGTGACCTGGCACCTTTATTTGGCTTATCAAAGCGTCAAGTTCGTGCGCTTGCTGAGCACTTGGGAGCGCCAGCTGTCCTTGTAAATAAAGCCCCAACGGCCGACTTAGAGTGTGATCGCCCAGGTCTAACTGACGAAGAAGCGCTTGGCCTCACTTACGATCAAATTGATGATTTCTTAGAAGGTAAAGAAGTCAGCAATGAAGTCGAAGAAAAGCTAACAGCAATTTACTTACGTACTCAACATAAGCGCCAAGCGATCCCAACGGTATACGACGAGCTTTAAAAACGGTTAAAACACTAAAAGGGCAATAATAATTGCCCTTTTTCCTTCCTCGTACAGACCCTTAGCAATATTCAAAACCTTCAATCACTCATTATCGGCCGCGCTAAATGATCTAGAGCGCTATGCTTGACGTAAAAGTTAGCAACATGATTGCAGTAAAGATGAAATAGTTCTGTAATTTGGTTTATAGTTGTTACAGTTAAATACATTACATTTCAAATCAAAAATCTAAGGTTTTATATTAGTTTATGTCATCGCCCATTTTAATTACTGGCGCAGGCCAACGTATTGGACTCGCTCTGGCCGAGCACTTTTTAGCGCAAGGGCAAGAAATCATAGTCACTTACCGTACCCGCCATGAAGCAATTGATGTGCTTTCAGGTAAAGGCGCTATTTGCATCCATGCTGATTTTAATAGTGACCAAGCTATCGGGCATTTTATCGAAGAATTAAAAACCCATACCAACCAGCTCAAGGCAATTATCCATAATGCGTCTAGCTGGGATTGCGAAGCAAATAACCACGATTACGCAGACCTATTCGATAACATGATGCGTATCCACGCCAAAGTCCCCTATTTAATTAATTTAGCAGCTTCTGATTTGCTACTGCATTATCAGCAAAACAGTGGCCAAGCCGCAGATATTATTCACTTAACCGATTATGTGGTTGAAAAAGGCAGCCCTAAGCACCTTGCTTATGCAGCAAGCAAAGCAGCGCTTGATAATTTAACCAAGTCGTTTGCCGCTAAATTTGCACCAGACATTAAAGTGAATGCTATCGCCCCTTCGTTAATTATCTTTAATGAACACGATAGCGACGAATACAAAGCCAAAACATTAAAGAAATCGCTAATGGGCATTGAGCCCGGCTGCGCCGAGATTATTAACAGCGTAGAACTATTACTAAGCAGTCACTACATCACAGGTCGTTCTATGCCTGTTGATGGTGGCAGACATTTAAAATAACGAATTACTGAGAAAGCTATGCACGATGATTTAAAAAATAGTTACCAACAAATAATTACCGCAGTAGGTGAAGATCCTGCTCGTGAAGGATTACTCGACACACCAAAACGCGCAGCAAAAGCGATGGAGTATCTGACTAAAGGCTATCGTCAAACATTAGATGAAATCACCAACAATGCGGTATTCACTTCAGATGCCGATGACATGGTATTGATCCAAGACATTGAGCTTTACTCTATGTGTGAGCACCACTTGCTGCCATTTGTTGGCCGCTGCCATATTGCTTATATTCCTGATGGCAAAGTGCTTGGTTTATCTAAGTTTGCGCGAATTGTTGACATGTTCGCACGTCGTTTTCAAATTCAAGAGCAATTAACCCATCAAATTGCTAAAGCGGTTGAAGAAGTGACAGGCGCGAAAGGTGTTGGTGTAATCGTTGAAGCAAAACATATGTGTATGATGATGCGCGGTGTTGAAAAGCAAAACTCAAGCATGCGTACATCGGTTATGTTAGGTAACTTCAGAGCCGATCCAAAAACCCGTAACGAGTTTTTACAACTAGTTAGAGGGTAATGATGGCCAATGCAATTATTAATGTCACTAACCTCAGGCTACGAACCTTTATTGGTTTTAACCCTGAGGAACGTGAGAAAAAGCAAGATGTAGTGATTAATTTAGAAATTCACTACCCCGCTGATCAAGCTTGTGAAACTGACGCAGTCGATAAAGCGCTAAACTACAAAACCATTACTAAAGAAGTGATCAGCCTTGTCGAAGAAGGCCACTTTTTGCTGTTAGAAAAACTGGTTGCTGAGATTTTAGCAATTTGCCACCAGCATCAAAGCGTTCACTATGCCAAAGTACGCGTCGATAAACCTCATGCGCTGCGCTTTGCTGATTCAGTATCACTGACTCTTGATTGGCTAAAAAACTAAAATAGCTTTTCAAGCCCTACCGCAAAGGCAAGCACAACTGAATATCGTGCGCCTTTGCCTAGGGTCACGAGTAACAAAAAGATTGAAAACTTAACCCTAAAAATTCCGCCAACAACCGTCAAAGGGTCGCCGACAATAGGCAGCCAAGCAAATAGCAAACTGTAAATACCGTATTTATTAAATTGCTGTTCGGCTTTGTCTATCGAATTTTGTGAAACGGGAAACCATTTACGCTCTTTAAATCGCATGACTTGCGTGCCCAGCCAATAATTCACACAACTCCCAAGCACATTGCCTACAGTTGCACTTAACCATAACAACCAAAGTAGATAGTCACCACTGGCTATCATAGCTGTCATTACTAATTCTGAAGAGCTAGGTAATAAGGTTGCGGAAATAAACGCGCTGAAAAATAACGATAAGTAGGCCATAAACATCACATAAAAAAGCTCAGCAAATGGCTGAGCTTTTAGTATATGGCAATTAGTTTACTTTATAAATTCTATCGCCATTGGATATTTAACTTCTTTACCATCGTTGGCTTTAATCGCCGATACTACCACCATAATCAATGAGAATAGCGCTACTAATGGCAGCAGGATGACTCCAACGACAACAAACATCAGCATAAAGCACACAATGTAAGCAATCATCATGGTTAATTGAAAGTTTAATGATTTGCGACCATGCTCAGCAACAAGTGGCATTTCTTCTTTTTTTACAAGCCAAACAATCAAAGGCCCAATCACCGAACCAAACGGGAAAAGCAAGCCTGCTAAGGCACTTAAGTGACAAAACATTGCCCATGTGCGCTGCTCTTTATCTGCCACAATTATTTCAACTTTTTGATTATCATCCATTTTAAATTCCTTGTTATGGGTCTGTTTGTATCTCTACTATAAACCGTAATGACTTTTTACCCTAGTTAAATTGGTTAAATTTAAAACTCTCAACCAGCAAAAAAGGCTGTAATCAACGTTGTGATAAAAATGTGATAACTTCGTGAGGGTTTCTGGATATTGCTATTCGATACTGGTTTTGAATCATCAAAAACAGGAATCTCACATGAAAGCTTTACCTTTAACTTTATTCGCTGCATGCGCAGTAACTAGCCTTGCAAGCCAAGCTGCTGAGCTTGATATAAAACTAACTAACCTCACGCAAGGTTTACACTTTACCCCTATTCTCATTACGGCTCATAACAGTGACAGCAAACTTTTCAGCGTTGCTATGCCTGCTTCTACAGCCCTACAGACTATGGCTGAAGGTGGCAATCTCGAGCCATTAATGACTGAAGCCACAGCCGCAAACAGCGACATGGTTGCCAACCCAGCTGAAGGTTTATTAGCCCCAGCAAGCTCAACGATGGCGAGCTTATCCACCAAGGATGGCAATAACTTCTTATCTCTAACAGCCATGCTACTGCCTACCAATGATGGCTTTGTAGGTTTAGATAGTTGGATGATCCCAACCGAAGCTGGTACCTACACTGTTTATCTCAATGCGTATGATGCAGGAACCGAAGCCAATGATGAGCTTGTTGTTGAGGGTTCAGGAATGCCGGGCACGCCAGGCATTCCTGCCGCACCGGGTGGTAATGCGGGTATGAATGGTAGGGGCGTCACCAGTAGCGAAACCAATATGATGGTGCATATTCATCCGGGTAATTTAGGTGACGACGATTTAGAAGCGGGTATGAGTGACCTTGATAACACCGTGCACAAATGGTTAAACCCAGTTGCGATGCTAACAGTTACGGTTAAATAGGAGGTTATTATGCGCTTTTCAAAAAGCTTAATTATCCTCGCATTGAGTGCCGGCCTTGCGGCTTGTGGGGATTCAGATAAATCATCAGACAACATGGATGAAGCGCTGGAAGAAATGACAATGGAAATGGGTGAGATGGCGACAAATCATCAATTTATGGTGGAGGTAGTCAATCTTACCGCTGCTCAACCTTTCTCCCCTGTTGCTGTGATTGCTCACACCGAAGGCATGCTTTGGAAAATTGGCGAGCCAGCATCTGAAGCACTTGAAATTATGGCTGAAGGCGGCGATAACAGCGAGCTACTCGCAGCAGAAATGACAATGCAAGCAGCTTCAGCAGAAAGCCCATTACCACCAGGTGAGCAAGTCACGTTGACCCTGACAACAGGTGAGCTTGATTCATTAAAAATTAGCTTAGCAACCATGTTGGTGAATACAAATGACGCGTTTACCGGTCTTAATGCTATAGACGTGTCTTCGTTAGCGGTTAATGAGTCACTGTCTCGTACTAGTTTTGCCTATGATGCAGGCACCGAAGCTAACACTGAAGCGCAAGGCACGATCCCAGGCCCTGCTGACTCAGGCGAAGGTTACAACGAAATGCGCGACGATATTAACCATGTTGCAATGCACCCAGGTGTGGTTAGTCAAGATGACGGCCTGACAAACTCTGTGCTCACCAGCCAGCATAAGTTTGATAACCCGGTTGCTCGGATCACGATAACGCGGACGCAATAATAATCGCACTCCTTACACAGAAGGTCATAAGGATGTGCCTCTGTGATTTGGAGTGAGCCATGCGCCAAGAAAAATTATTAATCGTCGAAGATGATAGAGCAATCCGCCAACTTATCAGCACACAATTGTACTGCCTAAACTTACATATTGATGAAGCCTCGAGCGCTGAAGCTGCAATAAAGAAGCTTGCCAGCTCAAGTTACGGCTTAGTACTGCTTGATATTAATCTGCCACAAATGGATGGCTTGAGCTTATGCCGCAAAATTAAAGAGCACTACCCAAGTATTGCCGTTATTTTACTGACCGCACTCAGTAGCGATATGGACAGAGTGATTGGTTTGGAAATGGGCGCTGATGATTACATTTGCAAACCTTTCTTCGCCAGAGAATTACAAGCACGAATAAAAACACAATTTCGGCATAGGTCACAACTTATAGCAGCTCAATCACACCATGAAGATAGCGCTCAAGCGGCAATTCAACTTGGAGAACTACACATTGAATTTGCCAGCCACCAAGCATTTTTAGCTGACCAAGCAATTAACTTAACCGCCACCGAATTCGATTTACTGGTCTATTTTGCTAAACACCCAAACCATGTTTTTAGCCGCCAACAATTACTAGACCAAGTATGGGGCTATCAACACAGCGGCTACGAGCATACGGTTAATTCCCACATAAACCGTTTACGCAGTAAGTTTGAGCAACATCACCCAGTCAACTTTATCGAAACAGTTTGGGGGGTAGGCTATAAACTCAACCCCGGTCAATTGAGTGCAAACTAATGAAATCAATGACGCTATATCAAAAACTCGCTTGGTCATTGGTGCTTATTTTTAGCCTGTTGTGCGCACTCGTTTTAAATTGGAGTAAGCAATTAGAACAAAGCTCGGTACATCATGCTCAGCAAAACTTGCACCTCCAACTAGCCGAGCATTTAGTGCATGACAATCCACTGATCAAACAAGGTGTGTATGACTATGACGCGCTTGAAAACTTATTTCACACGCTGATGATACTTGGTCCGGCATTTGAGTTTTATTTTGTAGACCCAGAAGGTCATTTACTGACTTATTCAGCTAAACCGGGGCAAGTCGTTAGGCAGCAAATAAACTTAAGCCCAATACAGCAGCTACTCGACAACCCCACTGCCACACCGATTTATGGTGACGATCCGCGTAGCAAGGATGGCGTAAAAATATTTTCGACCGCGCCCGTTTATAATCAACAGCAACTGCAAGGCTATTTATACGTGATAATTGGCGGGCAGGCTTACGATACAACCCTTAAAAACATTAAAGCCAATGATAACCTCTGGCTTGCCGCCATGTGGTTTATAACCGCCTTAGTTGCGCTCTTTATTGCGATGTTGCTGTTATTTCGGTTTTTCACCTTACCGTTAAAAAAACTCAATAAAGAGCTTAATAAAATAGAAGCGGCTAACTACAGCCTAACCAAAATGTCATTGGACTCTAGCTATACAGCTGATGATGAAATTGGCAATTTAAGCAAAGGCGTCAATGCCATGCTGGCGCGTATCGATGAGCAGTTTCAGTCATTACAGCACGCTGATAGACAACGCCGTGAGTTGCTCACACATTTATCACACGATTTACGTACGCCGCTCTCTTCACTGCACGGCTTTTTGGAGGTGATCAATAAACCGGATAGCCACTTAAACGAGCCCGAGCAACGTCATTATCTCAACCTTGCAATGGATAACTGCCAGCAACTAAAACAGCTGATTGAACAAATTTTTGAGCTGGCTAATTTAGAGTGCGGGCAAGTGAAAATACAATCTGAAACCTTTAATTTGGGCGAATTAATTTATGATTGTGTGGCGAAGCTTGATCTAACAGCGCAATCAGCGGGAATTTCACTCAAAGTTATTCCTAAAATCTGCGATTTTACCGTGACAGCAGATATTGCAAAATTAGAGCGGGTGCTTACAAACTTAATCGAAAATGCCATTCGGCACACCCCAAATGGCGGTGAAATAGCCGTTAAAGTTAGCCAGCAAAGTGATCAGTTATACGTGGCAGTGTCTGATACCGGGGTTGGTATTCATGAGGATGAACTCAATGCGATTTTCGAACCTCACTATCAGGCGCGTAATAGTATAAAACGAGGCTCAACAGGCTTAGGGCTTGCTATTTGCAAGCAACTGCTCAACCTAATGGATAGTGAAATAAACGTAAAAAGTACCTTAGGAAAAGGCAGTGAATTTCGTTTTAATTTAGCTATGCAGGCATCCGCTTAATCACGGATGTCTGTGTTGTTATTATTTTTCGATACCCGCTAAATCGAGCATAAAGGCGTAATATAAAGCGGTATCTTGCAAGCTTTTAAAGCGCCCAGAAGCACCGCCGTGCCCTGCTTCCATGTCGGTTTTGAACAGCAACAGGTTATCATCGGTTTTATATTCACGTAGCTTAGCAACCCATTTTGCAGGCTCAAAATACTGAACTTGAGAGTCGTGTAAGCCGGTGGTGACTAACATATTTGGGTAAGCCTGCTTCTTAACTTGGTCATACGGCGAATATGACAGCATGTAATCGTAATAGACTTTATCATTCGGGTTGCCCCACTCGTCATACTCATTCGTTGTCAGTGGTAAGCTAGCATCTAACATGGTCGTGACTACATCAACAAAAGGCACTGCTGCAATCACCCCTTTATAAAGTTCAGGCGCTTGATTCACAACAGCCCCCATTAGTAAGCCACCTGCACTGCCACCCATGGCAAAAATATTATCCTTATCACCATACTTTTGAGCTGCTAATGATTTAGTCACATCAACAAAGTCATTAAAGCTGTTTTGTTTTTTCAGCAACTTGCCGTCTTCGTACCAAGGACGGCCCAGCATTTGTGAGCCACGGATATGCGCAATCGCAAACACAAAACCACGATCAAGTAAGCTTAATCGAGAGCTAGAAAAGCTCGGATCCATGGTCGCACCATACGAACCATAACCATATTGCATAAGTGGATTAGAGCCGTCTTTTTTAAACTTGTCTTTACGATAAACAAGGCTCACAGGAACATCGACACCATCTCGGGTGGTCACGTAAACTCGCTCAGAGGCATAATTGTCAGGATTAAAATCACCTAACACTTTACGCTGTTTAAGCAGGGTTTTTTCGCCACTTTCTAGGTTGATATCGTAGCTGCTGCCTGGCGTCGTCATACTTGAATAGTAAACACGTAAGTTAGGGTTATCTAACTCACCATTACCATAACTAAAGACCATATAAGTTGGGTCATTAAACGCAACGACTTGCTCTTGTTGGTTACGAAGGTCACGAATAGTGATACGGGTTTGCCCCATTTCTCGCTCTTCGTATACCAAATGATTGTTAAATAACTCGATGCCTTCAAGCTTCACGTTATCACGACCAGCAATTAGCGTTTGCCAATTTGCTTTATCATGAGCCTTATCGCGGTGCACTTTCATAAGTTGAAAGTTAACTGCATTTAAATTAGTAACGATGTAATACCAATCGCCTAACTTTTTGATGTCATATTCAAGCCCTGCTTCGCGTTCAATAAAACGTTTAGGCATTGCTTTGACATCATTAGCATCAATAACCGAGACGCCAGATGCACTGGTGCTACCATGACTAATATAGATCTCTTGTTGGTCTTTACTGTTGTAAATACCGGTGTAATAACTAGTGTTTTTCTCTTCGTAAACGAGTTCATCGTCAGCTTGCGGGGTGCCTAGCGTATGGCGATATACTTGGTAGCCTAACAGCGTTTGTAGGTCTTTTTTGATATAGTAAAAGGTTTTGTTGTCATTAGCCCACACGACATCACCTTCTGTACCTTCAAGACTCTCTGTGAGCATTTTACCTGTGGTTAAATCTTTTACTTTAATTGTGTAAATACGGCGACTCACGGTATCTTCGCCATAAGCCAGCAAATTGCCATTTGGGCTCACAGCTAAACCAGTTACGGCAAAATAGTCATGATTTTTAGCAAGCTCATTCACATTTAAGATAACCTGCTTACCTCCTCCTTGGCTATCTTTGCTGCGCACATAAACCGGGTATTCGTCATCACCGCGCGTTTGTGAGAAATAGTAATATTCCCCTTTTTTTGTCGGTACGGTATCGTCATCCTTCTCAATACGCCCTTTAAGTTCTTCGAACAAGGTGTTTTGTAGTGTTTGTGTATGCGCTAACTTGCTTTCAACATACGCATTTTCAGCATTCAAATGGGCAATAACAGCGGCATCTTTGCGCTTATCATCACGCATCCAATAGTAGTTATCGATACGAGTGTCACCATGGGTGGTCATTTCATGGGGTATTTTTTTGGCGACGGGTGCTGCAACCTGAACTTGCTCTGTAATAACGGCTTTTTCTTTATTATCTGGGACTTTATTACACGCTGATAGAACAGCTAAAGAGAGTGCCGCAAGGCAAAGTGAATGGCCAACTTTCATGGGATTCCTGTATTCGTTTTATTATTCTGTCTCCAATATAAGTAAAAAAACTGCAATATATAAGTAGCCTTTGTGAAGCAATGTAAAAAGGGAGCCGAAGCTCCCTTTTATCACTTATTTATCAAGTAATTACTTTTGCTTACGACGACGCATAAATGCGAACGGTGCAGCAAGTAATGTTAACCATGCTAGTGAACCTGAAGAAGATTTTTTCTTCGGCTCTTCAGCTACAACATCTTCAGCTGGGTCTTGCGTTACTGCAATAGTAATCGTCACCGCTTCAGACATGTTACCAGCAGAGTCAACCGCAGTTACCGATACTTCGATAGAGGTTGTTTGCTCATAATCGATAGCGCCAGCAACCATTAACTCACCTGCATCACTGATGCTAATGCTGTCACTACCTGTCACTTCGTATGTTGCGATAGGAGTTAGGTCAGCATCTGGGTCAGTTGCAGTCACAGTACCAATTACAGTACCTTCGGCCGCATTTTCTTGAACAGAGAACTCACCAAGCTCAGCGTCGATTACTGGATTAACTTCTTCTGGCTCGTCAGCAACGTTCATAACTTCAACAGTCACCATAGCTGATTCAGAGATATTACCTGAAGAATCTACCGCCACAACTTCAAGCTCAATGCTCATCATACCAGCATCGTAGTCAAGCATGTCGCTGTTCATAACAACAACGTCACCTTCAGCAGTTATTGAAACAGCTGAAGAAGTAGAGCTCAATACGATGTATTCAGCGATTGGATTAGCAAGCTCAGCACCATATGTTGCTTCTAATGTGCCAATTACTGTATCTACTGCAGTATTCTCATCTACTGAGAATGAAGCATCATCAAGAATAGGGGCAACATCAGCATCTTCGCTTGGTGTTGCTGCGTAAGCTTTTGAACCTGAGTCAGATAAGATCATGAAGTCTGCGCCAGCATTTAGTAATGTTGCAGAAGCGCCTGGCTCTAATGAACTAACTACTTCGCCTGATTCATCAACTAGAGCTGCATATACGTCACTTGATGCGTCAGTGAATGTATATGTTCCCATCGCAACATCGCCTTCGCCTGATGCAATTGGTGTCCACGTTTCTTCTTCTGTACGGAAACGCACATTTGCAGTTGCGCGGCCAATATCATCAGCAGTTAGGCCAAATGCACCTAAACAGCTTTGCATTGTAAGATGGTTATTACCAATGATTTGGTAAATATTATCAAGGTTACCTGAAGAGCTACCATAGCCGTGAGTGAAGGTAATTGCTGTGCCTGGCTCAACATCGTAGAACCACTCTAGTTTACCATTTTGTACTGTCACATCGTAAGTACCATCTTGGTCAACGTCAAAGTCAGCCATAAAGCCACCCACGTAAGAGTGGGTAATGCCTTCGTTCATGACAAGAGTAGTCAAAGTAACATAACCGCTATCACAGACATCAGAAGACACTGCAAATGTTTCGATTGACGCACCTACTAAGTCTAAACGTTGATCTTCATCTACTTCATCAGTCATAACTGTAGGAGCAAATACTGGTTCAAGAGCTACCGCCCCTGTATTTGTTAACTCATGAGCAACACCATCATCTGTCATTACAGGCATAAAGCTCATTGCCGCATTTGCTTTTGGTAATACGTGATAAACAAGGTGGAATGCTTCATCGCTACCATCAGAGAAGATTAGCGCACCATCAAGCTCTAAGTTAGTTAAATCAGCCGTTGCATCTTGTGAGCCGATATTGTCATCCGTTAATGTCCACTCAGGTAACGTCGCAGGGTCAATTGTTGCTGTCACATCAAATGACATTGTTTGACCTGCTGGCACTGTAATTGACTCTGGGTAGTCAAGTGCGAATGAACCACGCTCAACATCATCTGCATAACGCTGTTCAAGAGAAAGTGTGTACACTTTATCTTCGTTAGAGAAGTTCTTAACTTGAACAGTTTTAGTAAGCTCAACTGTTTCTGATGCACTTACTAAACCAAACGAAAGTGCAGCTTGTTTAGTATCTGCAGCCCAAGCAGCAACTGGTAGGTTAGCCGCTTTGTTTACATCAACAAGACCCGCACCGATATAACTAATTGGCGCAAGCTCAGCGTCAGGGTTGACTGCTAATGGCTCCATAGTCACATTTAGGTTTGCAGTATTCATTAACGTCGCTTTAATTTCAAACGCGTTACGCTCTGGCAGAGCTTCTTTCAATAAGCTCACTGCACCAGCAGTAATTGGGCCCGAGAATGAAGTACCTGTTGCGCCAGTAAGGCCATCACCAAGACCTGGATGAGCAGTCATGATGTTTACGCCTGGTGCTGTAATTTCTGGTTTTAACAGCCCGCCCATTGAAGGACCACGCGATGTAAAATCAGCAATAGCGCCTGACGTCACAAGGCGCTCAACTGTAAGGTTAAATGCGCCACCAGCTTTAAGTGCAGTACCTGCAGCAAACGTTACACCCACAGAAGGGATAGTTACTGAAGGATCTGAGCCACCCATAGGAGCAGGCGTGCCATCGTCAGTATTGTTTGCAATAATAACAAACTCTGCGCCTTTAGCTTGTGCTGCTAATACTTTAACTGTAAATGCACATGCACCGCGGTCGATGATAACGCCTTTACCAGTAAAATCTACGTCGTCAGCAAACGCTTCACACGCAGTTTGGTTCACATCTGGATACACTAGCTCAAGGTTGTCATTAGTGTAGCTAAATGCCACCTGTGGACCAAAGCTGGCAGGTTGCACAATGGCTTCTTCACCATCAACTGTACCACTACCAATTGATTCTTCACCGGTAGGGTGAGTCATCGCACCGACTGAAAGAGCGTTTTCTGTAGTACTAGGGCCACCAACAATGAATGGGTAAGCACCATCATTACCAGCAGAGATGACAACGTTTGTACCAAGTTTAACCGCTTGGTTGATAAATAGGCCTACTGCATCGTTGGCAATATCACCGTAATCGCCACCGAGAGACATGTTGATAACATCAACACGGTCACTAATGTCGCCATTGCCATCAGGATCCATTGCACTTTCAAGCGCTAATAATTGTGCAAGACCAGGACAGCCACTATTACACACAGAGTAAACAAATAGATCTACGTTTGGTGCGATACCATTAACAGAGTGAGAAACGTGTGTACCGTGGTTAGTTGTCACATCAATTGGATCATTGTCATAATTGATGTAGTCATAACCACCTAACACTTTACCTTGTGGCCAATCAACTGAAGCTGGATCAGCAATTGCTGCCGCATATGCCTCTTCAGTACCCGCACCACCAAAGGCTGTATGAGTGTAGTCAATACCCGTATCAAGAACAGCAACGCGAACACCTTCACCTGTTGCTAAACCATTTGATACTAAAGGAGTTGCTTCAATATAGTCAGCGCTGTCAGCAACATGCAACTCATAGTCGTATACAGGGTAAATGCCTTCTACTTGAGAATTTGATAGTAACTTAGCGACATCTTGCTTATTACCATTGACTACGATTGAGCTTACTAGAGTCGAAGTTTTAGCAACAACTTGAAGAGGCAAGTCCATACTATTAATAGCTTGCTCTACGTTTGCTTGTGCTACTTTTGCTTGCGCTTGAATTGACGCTACATCAGCACCCATTGTTTTTGCATTGATACTTGCAGGTGCATTTAATTTTACTAACCAACTGGTTGCTTCACTGCGAACTTTTTGTTCTTTTTTAGTAACTGCGCTCGCTTTGATTAATTTTTTACCGGCAAGATTATATTTTGAAAAGTCATTAGCTTGTGCACTAGCGCACATTGCGCTTGTCACAGCCAAAGCAACTGCTGTTCTTTTTATTAAATTTTTAGACATGGGTTCCCCTGGGATATGTTATGTTATCGTCTAAATAGTGATTGAAACAAAGTTCAGAACCAATATAAAACGGAAACCCCAACAAGAACAACATTTCCGTTACATAAGGATTACAACCAGTCAAACAAAAGAACAAAAAAAACGCACAAAGTACTGTTTTAAAACAACTTTAATATACCAGGTAGAGTTGTAAACATTTGTAAATGAACATTGTGTTGAATTTTAATAAATAGAGTACTTTCAATGAATTCAGAAGTAATCAACATTCTTACCATGGCAAAAGTGATTCAAACTGCTGTTGCACCCGTCTTTTTAATTACCGGTATTGCTGCAACATTAGGCGTACTTTCCAATCGTTTGGCACGTATCACCGATAGAGCTCGGCAGTTAGAACGTAAACTTAAAGTCAGTATTGATGAAGACTTCAATAAGTCATTAACAACAGAGCTAAGGGCGCTGTTGAAACGCTCACGCTGCATTCATATCGCATTTAGTTTAAGTGTACTCAGTGCCTTATTGGTGTGCGCCGTAGTTATGTGCTTATTCTTATCACACATTCAATCAATTAATTTAAGCGTGACAATTGCTAGCTGCTTTGTGGCTGCTATGGCGCTTTTGATATGTGGATTTTTATCTTTGTTATGCGAGGTTTTCTTAGCCACCAGAAGCATGCGCCGTGGCATGATCTTCGCCGATATTGATATTAATGATTAAATTAAACTTAAGTTAAGATTAACCGCAATACACTTGAATATTATATTGAGCTAAGATACAACTCAATTAGTTTACTTTTATGACATCTTAAGGGGCAAAAGGAATGAAATTAAAACAATTAGTAGTAGGCGCAATGCTATCTACAATGGCACTAGGCGCATCAGCAAATTCTGTATTTGAAGAGCCAAGCGATGCAATCGAGTACCGTCAGGCAGCATTTTCAATGATCCGCGTACAAATTGGCGACATGGGCGATATGCTAAAAGGAAAAGTTCCTTTTGATGCAGAACGTTTTCAAAAGCGTGCCGACAATGCAGCAGCACTATCTAAAATGCCTTGGGAAGCTTTCGTAGCAGGCTCAGATAAAGGCGATACATCTGCACTAGCAGCTGTATGGAGCGACAACGAAACCTTTATGAAAAAAGCCGTGGCTTTCCAACAATATGCAGATGAGCTAGCAGTTGCAGCACAAAGCGGCGATAAAAAAGTAATTGGCAAAGCATTTGGCGCATGGGCTAAAGGCTGTAAAGATTGCCATAAGTCTTTCAAAGACTAGTTAAAAATTTGAACTAAAAAGGCGCTTATTAGCTGTCTCTTGATCACAAGTCTGACTCAAGAGATTTAGCTAAATCGTAGCCTTCTAGGATGGCTTGTAATTTAAGCCATCCTTGCCATAACACGCTGACCGATGCACGCCCTGTGCGCTTGGTAT